>NZ_JBKBVU010000209.1:0-5372 GCF_046289365.1 Caldimonas sp.
GGTCGCTGGCTTCGAGCACGACGGTGCCGGCGCCGTCACCGAACAGCACGCAGGTGGTGCGGTCCTTGAAGTCGAGGATGCGCGAGAAGACCTCGGCCCCCACGACCAGGGCGCAGTGGGCCGAGCCGGTCTTGATCATCGCGTCGGCCACGCTGAGCGCGTAGACGAAACCCGAGCACACGGCCTGCACGTCGAAAGCCGGGCAGCCGGCCACGCCGAGCTTGTGCTGCAGCAGGCAGGCGGTGGACGGGAACACCATGTCCGGGGTGGACGTGGCCACGATGATGAGGTCGACATCGGCCGCGGTGCGCCCGGCCGCCTCCAGGGCGTGTCGGGCCGCGTGCAGCGCCAGATCGCTGGAGCTGACCTCGGGCGCGGCGAAATGGCGCGCGCGGATGCCGGTGCGCTCGACGATCCAGGCGTCGGAGGTCTCGATGCCTTGCTGGGCCAGCTCGGCGGCGAACTCGGCATTGGTCACCCGGCGCGGCGGCAGGTAGCTGCCGGTGCCGGCGATACGGGAATAGCGGTCAGAAGAAAGGGTCATGCCGTCTGGGCGACCGGCCCCGGCTCCGCAGCCTCGTCTGTGGTGGGCAAGGCCTGCAGGGTTTCGACGATCCGATCGTGCACCCGGTCGAGCAACCGGTTCCGGGCCGCATCATACGCCCGATTCAGGGCCTGCTCGAACGCGAAGGCGTCGGCTGAGCCATGGCTCTTGAAGACGAGGCCGCGCAGCCCGAGCAGTGCCGCGCCGTTGTAGCGACGATGGTCAACGCGCTTTTTGAAGTGGTTGAGCACCGGAAGGGCAACGATCGCCGCAAGTTTGGTGAAGATGTTGCGAGTGAACTCCTGCTTGATAAAGCTGGAGAGCATCGAAGCCAGGCCTTCGGCCGTCTTGAGCGCGACATTGCCGACAAAGCCGTCACACACGACGATGTCGGTGCGGCCGGTGAAGATGTCGTTGCCCTCGACGTTGCCGTAGAAATTCAGATGGCCGGCCTGGGCAGCCGATCGCAGCAGCTCTGCGGTTTTCTTGATGGTGTCGCTGCCCTTGATGGCCTCCTCACCGATGTTGAGCAGGCCCACGCTGGGCTGGGCCTTGCCTTGCACCGCACTGACCAGGGCGCTGCCCATCAGGGCGAACTGCAACAGGTGCTCAGGCTCGCAATCGACATTGGCCCCCAGGTCGAGGACGGTGGTGTAGCCGTCTTTCTGATTGGGCATCACGGTGGCGATGGCGGGACGGTCGATGCCCTGCAGGGTCTTGAGCACGTAGCGCGACACGGCCATCAGGGCTCCGGTGTTGCCGGCCGAGACACAGGCGTCGGCCGCCGCGCGACCGTCCTCGCCCGGCTTGACCTGGCTGATGGCCACGCGCATGGACGAATCCTTCTTGCGGCGCAGCGCCACCTCGACCGGATCGTCCATCTCGACGACTTCACTGGCCTCGACGAGGATGCAACGCGCCCAGCCGCGCGCGGGCGCGAGCGCCTCGGCGCGGCCGACGAGAATCAGCTCAGCTTGCGGATGCGCCGCCAGGAAGGCCTGGCAGGCCGGCAGCGTGACGGAAGGGCCGTGGTCGCCGCCCATGCAATCGACGGCCAGGCGCACAACCCGCGCCGCGGCAGGCGCCGTCGACGCGGACGCCACAGTCTGGGATGTGGAATTCATGGCAGGCGTGGGCAGACCGACATCAGGCCGGTCGTCCGGGCGCTTGGGGCCCGCTCAGGCCAACGCCGGGACGCGCTCAACTCCAACCAGGCAGCAGCGGTCAGGCACACGCGCGCCGCCGGCGCCCCGTCGGGCATCGGCAACCGATGCGACTGCACCGCCATGACGCCGCAGGATCAGGCGTCGGCCTTGGTCTTGAGGACCTTGCGACCGCGGTAGAAACCGTTGGGGCTGATGTGGTGACGCAGGTGAACTTCGCCGGTGGTGGGCTCGATCGCCATGCCCGGCGTCGTCAGGGCATTGTGCGAACGGTGCATCCCACGCTTGGAAGGCGACTTCTTGTTCTGTTGAACGGCCATGGCTCGCTCCTTGGAAAACCCGAAATTCTAGCATGGCCGCAAGCAGCCGGGCCACGCAGCCGGCCTGATCGGCTCAGGTGAGGTTGCGCTTGAGGGCCGCCAGAGCCGCAAACGGATGGGGGGCAGAGGCGGGCTGCGCAGCGGTGTGCAGCGGCTCGGCCGCGGCCTGAGCAGGGTGACGGCAATCGACATGCCGGGGCACCAGCGGCAGCGCCAGGATGAGTTCGTCCTCCACCAGTTCTTGCAGATCCAGACTGCGATCGAGCACGAGGATGTCCTCCTCCACCTGGGCGTCGAGTTCGGCGGCCTCGCGCTCGTCGCGCACGAAACGGAAGCTGCGGTCGACTTCCAGCGCCACGTCGACCGGGTGCAGGCAGCGCTGGCACTGCAGCCGCACGGTCGCACGGGCCCCCAGGTGCAGCCAGACTTCGGCCGGCGCACCCACACGCTCGAAGCGCTGCCCCTGGGCCTCCCAGAGGACTTCCCATCCTGCGGGGGCGATGCCGTCGACCTGGCTTTCGGCCAGCCGCGGCAAGGCCGTGAGCAGCCAGCGGCCCTGCAACTCGCCGGCATCTCGGGCGAAACGCTCCATGTCCAGGCGTTGGGGATCGAAGGGCGTGGCGGACTTCATGCCAGCAGTGTAGCCCGGCGGCGAGCGACAATCGCGGCATGTCCATGTCGTCCCTGCCCCGAGCGATCCTCCTCGGCTCGACCTCCCCCTATCGCCGCGAGCTGCTGCAGCGTCTGCGGCTGCCCTTCGAGGTGGAGCCCCCCCGCGTCGATGAAACCCCGCGGCCTGGCGAAACGCCGGCGCTGCTGGCGCTGCGCCTGGCGCTGGCCAAGGCCCACGAGGTCGCCTCCCGCCATCCCGAGGCGGTGGTGATCGGCTCGGACCAGGTGGCCGACCTCGACGGGCGGCCTGTGGGCAAGCCCGGCCATCACGCCCGGGCCGTCGCCCAGTTGCGCGAGATGAGCGGGCGCACCGTGGTCTTCCAGACGGCGGTGGCCGTGGTCTGTCAGGCCACCCGGTTCGAGCAGGCTTCGCTGGTGCCGGTGACGGTGAAGTTCCGGGACCTGTCCGCCGCCGAGATCGAGGCCTATCTGGCCGCCGAGCAGCCCTATGACTGCGCCGGCAGCGCCAAGGTCGAGGGACTGGGCATCGCCCTGCTGCGCGCAGTGGAGAGCGACGATCCCACGGCCCTGATCGGGCTGCCGCTGATCCGCACCTGCGAGCTGCTGCGCGCCGCGGGGGTGCCGGTGCTGGGCCAGGGGGACCGATGAGCCCGGGCACGCTGTGGCTGGTGCCCGCCCCGCTGGACTTCGGCACGCTGGACGCCGCCGGGCAAGCGCCGGACCTGCGCGAGGTGCTGCCGATGGGCACGCTGCGCACGGCCGCCCGCCTGTCGCATTGGGTGGTGGAAAACGCCAAGACCGCCCGCGCCTTCCTCAAGCGGTTGCATGCGGTGGTGCCGCTGGCCCAACCGCTGCAATCGCTGCAAATCCAGGAACTGCCGCGCGCACCCAAAGGGTCACGGGCAGCGGTACCCGCCCTGCCCGATGCCCTGCTGCAGCCCGCGCTGTCGGGGCTGGAGATGGGCCTGATGTCGGAAGCCGGCATGCCGGCGGTGGCCGATCCGGGAGCCGAGCTGGTGCGCCGCGCCCAGGCCCTGGGCCTGACGGTCACCCCGCTGGTCGGCCCGTCGGCGCTGCTGCTGGCGCTGGCAGCCAGCGGCATGAACGGGCAGAGCTTCGCCTTCGTGGGGTATCTGCCGGTGGACGAGGCGGCGCGGGCCGCACGGATCCGCGAACTGGAGGGCCTGTCGCGACGGCTGGGTCAGACGCAGTTGATGATCGAGACGCCCTACCGGAATGCCGCCCTCTTTCAAGCGCTGCTGCAGCACCTGCAGCCGACCACCCAGCTCTCGGTGGCCTGTGGGCTGACCCTGGAGGACGGCTGGAACCACAGCGCGCCAGTGGCCCAGTGGCGCGAGGGCCGCGGACCGGCTTCCCGGCGAGCGCCGGCCGATCGGCCCGCGGTCTTTGCGCTGCTGGCGCGCTGAGCGGGGCTTCAGGCGGCCGGCTTCTTGCCGCCGCTGCCACCCAGCAGCGCGGCCACCTTGCGCTTGGGACGGATGTAGGCCGACAGCGACTTCGGGCCGGGCACCGGCGCGGCACTGCGTTCCCGCTCCCAGGCAGGGGGTTCGTTGGCGGCGACCGGTGGTTCGTAGGGCTTGCTGAAGATGGGGTCACTGGGCACCGACCGCGGCGGGCCGTGGCGGGGCGCAGCCCAGTCCCTGGCAGCACCGGACGTCGGGGCGTCGTCATCCTCACGACGTCGGGGCCGGCGCACTCGGTCGTCTTCGAGGTCCAGCGGCTCGATCTCGATCTTCTTCTTCAGCAGCTTCTCGAGCTCGGCCACCAGACGCTGGTCGCTGCGCGAGACGAAGGAGATCGCCAGGCCTGAGGCCCCGGCGCGGCCGGTGCGGCCGATGCGGTGCACGTAGTCTTCCGCGTTGAAGGGGATGTCGAAGTTGAAGACGGCCGGCAAGTCGGCGATGTCCAGGCCACGGGCGGCCACGTCGGTGGCCACGAGCAGCTCGACCTCGCCGCGCTTGAAGGCGTCCAGGGCCTTGAGACGCTCGTCTTGGGACTTGTCGCCATGCAGCGCGGTGGTCTTCAGGCCGTCGCGCTCGAGCGAACGGGCCAGGCGCGCCGCGCCGAGCTTGGAATTGACGAAGACGATGGCCTGGGTGATGGCGCGTTCGCGCAGCAACTGGCGCACGGCGCGGCGCTTGTCGTCGTCTTCGACACTGTAGAAGCGCTGCTCGACCGTGGCGGCCGTGGCATTGGGCCGCGCCACCTCGACGAGCACCGGGTCCTGCAGGTAGCTTTGCGCAAGCTTCTTGATCTCGGGCGAGAAGGTGGCCGAGAACAGCAGGGTCTGGCGCTGCTTGGGCAGGTAGCTCAGGATGCGCTGCAGGTCGGGCAGGAAGCCGATATCGAGCATGCGGTCGGCCTCGTCGAGCACCACGTACTCCACCTGGCCGAGGTTGCAGTTCTTGGCCTGGATGTGGTCGAGCAGACGGCCGGGGGTGGCGATCAGCACCTCGACGCCGGCCTTGAGCTCGGCCTCCTGGGGTTTCATGTCGATGCCGCCGAAGACGCAGGCCACGCGCAACTGCGTGTGGCGGGCATAGGCCTTGACGTTGTTGGCGACCTGGTCGGCCAGCTCGCGCGTGGGGGCCAGCACCAGGGCGCGTACCGGGTGGCGGGCCGGCGACATGCTGGCGTTCTGATGGCGCAGCATCTTCTGCAGCAGCGGCAGCGAGAAGGCCGCCGTCTTGC
>NZ_JBKBVU010000210.1:0-5363 GCF_046289365.1 Caldimonas sp.
CCACGAAAGCCACCAGGGCCAGCAACGCCAGCATCATGAAGTTGGCCAGGCCCTCGCCAAAACCGAGGTGGCTGGCCAGGGCCGCCAGGCCCAGGCCGGCGGCCAGTCCGGCGATCGGCCCCATCCACGAGCGCTGCCCTGCGGCGGCAGCCCCGCCGCTGGTCTGCGCGGGGTTGGTCGCGGTGTTGCCGGGTTGTTGCGCCGGACGTGCCGGGGTGGCGTCGGCCGGGCGGGGAGGCGGCGCCTGCCGTTGCATGCCCACCGATCCACCGCCGCCGAGGCGACGCGCCTCGGCGTCGATCGGGGCCACGCCCAGACTCACGCCCGCCAGGACCATCGAGATGGCAACCAGCACTGCTTTCAATCCGCTCTCCTTCCGTGTCGTCGTTTGGGACGAGGGGGCGGCAGCCGCCCCCTCATGCAACGGCGATTCGACCAAAAGCCGCGCCGAAGGTTCACGAAGCCCCCAGAGCCGCCAGGATATTTCCCCGAGGCTTGACAGGCCCGCCCTGGACAGGCCCATAGGCGGCCGTGGCCGCCTGGCTCGTACGGCAGCACCAATGCCAGCGGCGGCCCCGGCCGGGCCCGTGCCGGCCACGGCCGGGGCCCCGGGGCGCCGGAGCGCGGTCCATCCGTGTGATCGTGTGAGCGCGTCGTGTAGGGCGCGACCGGATGTATCCGGGCGGCGGCATCGTCGCGTCGAGCCGGTAAACTGGGCGCCCTTTGCATCCTCCTTGGCATGACCGTCCGCACGACCGATCCGATGGCCGCAACCACCGGCACTCCCGCGTCCGCCCCGTTCGAACTGCGCAGCGCTTCGCTGACGCTGGAGGCTGTGTCCCTGCGCACCCGCGACCTGGGCGTCCTGAAGGGGGCGCTGGAGGCGCAGCTCGGTGCCACCCCCGGGGCCTTCGACGGCGAGCCGGTGCTGGTCGACCTCGGCCCGGTCGCGGGCGATGTGCCGCCGCTGGATCTTGCCGCACTGGTGGCATTGCTGCGGGCCCATCGGATGCAGCCGGTGGCCGTGCGCGGCGGCACCCCTGCCGACCGCGAGGCGGCGCGTGCGCTGGGGCTCGTCGAGGCACCGGAATCCTCGGGGGTGCGCGAGCCGCGCACGGTGGTCCGGGAGGTCGTGCGCGAGGTGCGCGTGGAGGTGCCCATCGAAGTGCCGGTGGAGGTGCCCACGATGGTGATCGACAGGCCGCTGCGCTCGGGCCAGCAGGTCTATGCCAAAGGGGGGGACCTCATCGTGCTGGCGGCGGTGAATTTCGGTGCCGAGGTGATTGCCGACGGGCACGTGCATGTCTACGCCCCGCTGCGCGGCAAGGCCATTGCCGGGGCACGCGGCAACACCCGGGCCCGCATCTTCAGCACCTGCCTGGAGCCCGAGCTGGTGGCGATCGCCGGCACCTACCGCACCACCGAGACGCCGCTGCCCGCCGAGGTGCTGGGCAGGCCGGCCCAGATCCGGCTGGAAGGCGACCGTCTCGTCTTTCAGCCTGTGTGACCCCTTTCAACGACGACCCGTTCTCAGACACAAGGACTGCCTTCCATGGCCAAAATCATCGTGGTGACCTCCGGCAAGGGTGGCGTGGGCAAGACCACCACCAGCGCCAGCTTCGCCTCGGGCCTCGCGCTGCGGGGCCACAAGACCGCCGTCATCGACTTCGACGTGGGGCTGCGCAACCTCGACCTCATCATGGGTTGCGAGCGTCGCGTGGTCTACGACCTCATCAACGTCATCCACCAGGAAGCCAATCTCCATCAGGCGCTCATCAAGGACAAGCACTGTGAGAACCTTTTCGTGCTGGCGGCTTCGCAGACGCGCGACAAGGAAGCGCTGACGAAGGAGGGCGTCCAGCGTGTGCTGGCCGAGCTGGAGGAGATGGGCTTCGAGTACATTGTCTGCGACTCGCCGGCGGGCATCGAGACCGGTGCGCTGATGGCCATGCATTTTGCCGACGAGGCCCTGGTGGTGACCAATCCCGAGGTGTCCTCGGTGCGTGATTCCGACCGCATCCTGGGCATGCTCAACTCCAAGACCCAGCGGGCGATCGACAAGCGCGAGCCGGTGAAGGAGCACCTGCTCATCACCCGCTACAACCCCCATCGCGTCGAGGGAGGACAGATGCTTTCGCTGGAGGACATCCACGAGATCCTGCGCATCCCGCTGATCGGCGTGATCCCCGAGTCCGAGACCGTGCTCAATGCCTCCAACCAGGGGGTGCCGGCCATCCACATGCAAGGCAGCGACGTCTCCGAGGCCTACAAGGACGTGGTGGCCCGCTTCCTGGGCGAGGACAGGCCCATGCGCTTCGTCGAAGCGGCCAAGCCGAGCTTCTTCAAGCGTCTGTTCGGAGGGAAATGACCCATGGGCTTCCTCTCCTTCTTCCTCGACAAGAAGCCCAGTTCGGCCAGCACGGCCAAGGAACGGCTGCAGCTCATCCTGGCACACGAGCGCGGCGGCCGCAGCCGCAGCCCGGACTACCTGCCCGAGTTGCAGCGCGAGCTGATGGCCGTCATCTCGAAGTACGTGGCCGTCAACCCCGAGGACATCAAGGTGCATCTGGAGCGGCAGGACAACCTGGAGGTGCTCGAAGTCAAGATCGAGCTGCCCGAGGGCGCTCGCTGAGCCGCTGGGCGGCACAGCGGCCGGGTACAGATTCACAGGGTCCGCCCCACCAGGGCCATGAAGTAGACGCCCACGCCCAGCGTCAGGTTGAAGGCCACCAGGCGGCGGATGCCATCCAGCACCGGCGCGGCGGCTTTCCAGTTGCCTTGCGCCACCGAGCGCTGCAGGCGGGGATAGGCCGCCCACCGGATGACCGCGAACACGGCCATCATCACCAGGCCCAGGCCGAACATCGCATGCACGCTCCAATGGGCCGCGGCGAAGCCGCCGCGCCCGAGGACCAGGGCCAGGCCGGTGAGCAGCACCACGACGATGGCCCACAGCACCCCGGCGAAGAAGCGGCCGAGCGCTGCCGTCATGAAGGGCAGGCGCTGCGCAGGTTGCAGTGTGGTCACTGCCGACGGACGCACCGCGAAGTGCATGCAGGCCATGCCGCCCACCCAGAAGCTGGCGGCCAGCAGGTGCAGGGTCAACACGAGCGCAGACAGGACCATGGGCAGGGTCGTGAACCGTGTCACGGACATTGTCATTGGATGTCGGCGATTTTCCGACACCGCGCATGGACGGACACTGACCCCGCGCATGGGGGTGCGGGCAGTGAAGTCCCCCGCGGCGGCGACTAGATTGATCTCATCGGACCATCGCATCGGGGAGTTCACCATGGATGCCGTACTAGACCGTCAGGCCCCGCTGGCCTGCTATGAGTTGAGATTCCAGTCGCTCTTCCAGCCCGGGCGTGGGCTGTGCTTTCCCTGTGATGCGCAGGGCCGCGTGGACCTCGATGCCTTGAGCGAGCGCGCACGCGAAAACTACCTCTACGCCCGCGCCGTCGTGGGCCGGGAGTACGCGGTCCCCTCGGTCGTGCCCCGCGACGGCTGAAGGACTCCCGGCTCGCCGCTGGCCCGTCTTGAAAACGCCAGCCACCGCCCCCAGTTGCTGGGCGGGACAGCGTTTGCAATTCAGCCATGAACGACACGACCATCCAGGTGCCGGCCCGCCTGCTGGGCCTCGTGATGATGGCGCGACTGCTGCAGCGGCTGGACACCAGCCGCGAGCCCGTGGATGCCCGGCAGTACCGCGACGTGGTGCGGCGCTTGCAGGACCTGCTGCGCACCGCACCGGCCGATGACGCCCTCAGGGCCGTGCTGATCGCCTATCCGGCCGCGGGCGAGGTCTACGAGAACCTGCGCTACGAACACGCCGGCCTGTGCCTGCAGCCGCTGGAGCGTTCCCTGGGTACCGAACTGCAGGCCCGCGAGGCGCTGCGCCGGGCGGCCCGGGCGTGAAGGGCCTCACTTCCCCCAGCCGTCCTTCAGACCGGCGATCCGGTTGAACACCGGCCGGCCGGCAGCGTGATCCTTGCGGTCCGTGCCGAAGTAGCCATGCCGCTCGAACTGGAACCGCTCCTCGGCCTGCGCTTGGGCCAGCGACGGTTCCACGTAGGCCGTCACGACCTTCAGGCTGGCAGGGTTCAGCGCGGCCTTGAAGTCCTTGCCGCCGGCATCGGGCTGGGGGTCGGTGAAGAGGCGGTCGTACAGGCGCACCTCGGCCTGCACGGCGTCGTGCACGCCCACCCAGGTGATGGTGCCCTTGACCTTCACCGCGTCGGCTCCCGGGGTGCCACTCTTGGTGTCGGGCAGCACCGTCGCGAGCACGGCGGTCACGCGGCCTGCGTCGTCTTTTTCGCAGCCGGTGCATTCGATCACGTAGCCGTACTTGAGCCGCACCTTGTTGCCGGGGAAAAGACGGAAGAAGCCCTTGGGCGGTTGGTCCATGAAGTCCTCGCGCTCGATCCAGAGCTCGGGGCCGAGGCTGAAGTGGCGCTGGCCGAGTTCCGGCCGCTGCGGGTGGGCCGGCGCGGCGCAGGGTTCGCGGTGGCTGCTGCTGCCGAACACGTCCGCCCAGTTGCTCAGCTTGAGCTTGACGGGATCGAGCACCGCCATCGCGCGCGGGGCCTTGCCTTCCAGGTCGTCGCGCAAGGCGATCTCGAGGTTGCCGTAGTCGATCCAGCCGCCGGCCTTGCTGACGCCGGTGCGCTCGCAGAACAGGCGGATGGCCTCGGGCGTGTAGCCACGGCGGCGCAATCCGGCGATGGTGGGCATGCGCGGGTCGTCCCAGCCGCTGACGATGCCTTCGTCCACCAGTTGCTTCAGTTTGCGCTTGCTGGTGACCACGTAGGTGAGGTTCAGCCGCGCGAACTCGTACTGATGGGGCAGGTTGAAGGGCTCGATCTGGTGCTCTTCCAGGGCCGAGGCCAGCAGCGGGGTGAATTGGTGGGCCTGGGTCTTCAGCAGCGCGAAGAACTCGGGCAGGTCGCGCAGCACGGCCTGCCGGTCATGCTCCCAGCGGGTGAACAGCTCGCGCATGCGCTGCTCCGGCTCGGTGTTCAGGCCGAGCTTGTGCGCGTGGTTGTGGCAGTGCAGCGCGAATTCCTTGCCCGCCTCCAGTCCCTGCTGCTCGATGCGCTCGATCAGTTGCTTGGCGCGCTCGAACTGCGGGGCGCGCAGCACAGGCACGATGCGTTCGAGCAGCCAGTCGTAGAAGGGGCGCTGGTCCTCGAATTCCAGCGTGCAGATGCTGTGGGTGATGTTCTCCAGCGCATCCTCGATGGGGTGCGCGAAGGTGTACATGGGGTAGATGCACCAAGCGTTGCCGGTGTTGTGGTGCGTGGCGTGCTTGATGCGGTAGATGGCCGGGTCGCGCAGGTTGATGTTGGGCGAGGCCATGTCGA
>NZ_JBKBVU010000013.1:0-36509 GCF_046289365.1 Caldimonas sp.
GAATCGGGGCGAAATCGGCCTTCAAACCGACTTCGCGAGCCTGAAAACGCCGCCATCCGAAATCGAGTGCATCAACTCACGCTACGGCGGGTGTTGTGCAGACCTTCCCTATGGCGTCGGACAAGAAGCCTTTCATTCTGAGGCACTCGTTTTGGTCAGGTCATCGATCTTTGTCTGTGACCCATCCGACAATCTTTCATCGTGCTTCTACTCCCTGGTGCTTTCATCGCCGCCGCTCTCATGAGTTTGGGTGCTCTTTGGGGGCAGGTAGGAACTCTTGGCCTTTCGCCAACCCAACGGATCATCTGTGAACGCCCGCAGATCCAGAGTCGTCGATTTCGCGGCGAGCGCTGCGAAGCCGCACAACGTCAAGCCGATGATGTAGCCGCCTACAACGAGGTACGGGGGCCATTCAAAGAATATAAGGAGCACAACACACGCAGCACCTACGGCACCGATGGCGAGCGACACAAGAAACTTCATGTTCCCGTTGCTGAATCCTGATTTCAAGGGGACCTCTTCTTCGAGTTCACGGCTTTACTCCACTGCTCATTTGCCCAAGCCTCGATGCTGAGACTTGTGCCAGACGCTCTCCACAGTTGAATGACCTCATTGGTGATGGGTGCGGCAAGCGGCAACTTTTGGTCAATGTGGTACTGAACAAGATTCGAAAAGAAGGTCTGCGTGACTTTCCCCACATCCGGCCGAACCGCCTGCTCAACCGCATCAGCCGCCAAACCGACCGCGGTGGCGCCAGTTGCCAAAGCCTGGGCGGGCCGTCCATACGGTCCACTCTGAGAAGCGGCAGCCGTGGCCGCGGCGCCCACCACCTCCGCGGCCCGGCTGGTCGTGGCTGCTCCATCGGCAATCGTCTCTCGCACGGCCTGCGACATCTGCGGCAAGTCCAGCGACTGCTGAGGGTTGAGACCGGCCTTGCAATCCAAGTCCATGTTCCCACAGCTTGCCGTCGTCGGAGCCGAAGGCACCACCGGCCCCGCGGCGGGTGCAGGCGCCACATCGGTACGGCTGGGCTGGTAGGGTGAAGAGCCTGGGATCCAGGTGGCCACGTTGTCGGTGGTGTTGAGCAGGATGAACTGCTGGATCTCGGTATTGGCCTGTCCTGGTCTCTCCATCACCACGGATCCCTCGACGATCTTGGGCATGTTGGGGTCGGTGAGCAGGTTCTGGGCGATCGCCTCGGGGCTGGTGAGCGCCTCCACCGTGTTGGGCGCCACGCCCAGCGCCTGGTGGCCCATCAGGCGCATCTGCTCCTCGATCTGCTCGACCGTGTACTTGCCGTTGCTCTGGCGGGCCAGGTCCTTGGCGAGTTGCTTCTCGCTGGAATGCAACTGCCGGTTATTGGCCCTGTCAGCGCTGGGCCAGCCTGTTGGCCTGGGTGCCCGAGAGCACCTCGCGGTTCACGCCGGCCAGGGCCTGCTCGCCCGTGTGGCCCGTGCGTGTCTCCAAGGCGCAGGGGAGTCACGGCCGGCTCGAACTGGGGTTACGACAGACGAACTCCGTCACATAGGTCCTGGCCAGCTTGGGTGGGTTCTTGCGGCCGGCCCATTCGTAGAACTCGGTGCGCATTGTCCACACGGGGGGATCTGCCTGTGGGTGGCGGTGCAGGTCGATGTGCACCTGCGTGCCGCTGGACTGAGTGATCTTCCACGCGAGATGATCCTTCGAATCCACAACGGGCCTGTTGTCGGTGCGGGCGAACTTGCGGCGCAACTGGTTCAGGAGCACGGCCTCGGAGAAGTCTCCCTCAAAGCGCCGATGGTTCTCGGCCAACACTTGCGCTCGAAGTGACATACCTGCCAATTCGAAAGTGTCAGCACCAACTTCCTTGAGCCTGCGCGTGTAGCCCGGGTGGCCTTCGATCCTCCACCCCCCATGCGTGAATGCCGAGGGTTCGTCTTTGAGGTACTTGAGCCATTCGAGGTAGAGGATGGGCAGCAAGCCAAGTGGCATCAGAAGGAAGACGTAGGGGATGAATTCCACCCAGCTCAGAACCATGGCCCCTGGACGACTCAGCACAGCGCAAGCGATCTCGCGCTTGACTGCATCAGACCCGTAGCACTGAAGCATGCGGGCGAGGAATCCAGCAACGAGAACGGCCAGAGGCAATTGCCAGGCCACACGCAGGCAGACAGCCAGATAGGTTGGGCCAAACCCCTTCCAAAAGTCGGCGAAGCTGCGCTCGTCAGAAGGATTGGTCATTTCGCCTCCTTCTTGTCGGCTGTCGGTGCCGCAGGGGTGCGAGAGAACCACCATGTGACCAACTCTTGTGCCAGAGCCGACAACGGAGGCCCGTAGGGTGAGGGCAACTGCCCCACACCATACCCTGCCACCGAGCCGAGGGCTGTGGCGGGCTGGTCGCTGCCGGTGACGGCAGCGCCTGCGGCGTTGGTGCCGATGACGGTGGTCAGAGCCGCACCGTGCCCCACCACAGTCGGCATGGCTCCTCCTTGGGTTAGCAGCCGAGCCGCTCCCCCACCCACCGCGCCCGTGACGCCGGAGACCACGACGCCCTTGGGATCGACGCTGCCGGTGGTGGCGTACTGCACTGCGGCGTTGGCGCCGACACCGGCGGCAGCCGATGCGGCCGAAGCGGGGTTCCACAGCAGCGTCTGCACGGCGACCATGCCTTGTGGCGTGGCCAGCACGGCCGCCAGTGCCGGCGCACTGATGATCACTCCGGCGGCCTTGAGCATGTCGGCCGTGCGTTGCATCTCGGCCTGGTTGGCCGGGTGCTCGCGGTTGTAGTTGGCACCGTAGGTCAAACAGGTGGTGTTGGCGCAATCGAAGTGGCGCGGCGCGGAACTGCTGGGTGAGCCGCTGGCGGCTTGGCTCAACAGGTCGCGCGCGGCCTGCGGGCTCATCAGGTAGGGGGAATGGCCGGCCAGCGGCCCGTCCTTGAAGGTGGTGGCGGCGATGATGAGGGCTTGGAGTTCGCCATGGGCGCGGCCCTGGGTTTCCACGATGCTGTTGCCTTGCACGGCAATGGGCAGGTTCGGGTCCTGCGCACGGTCCTCGATCCAGCGCTGCTGGGTCTTCGGATCCTGCATGTCGATGTACAGGGCTGCGGCGCCGCTTTGCAGGAGCAGCACGTTGGGCATCTGGCGCAACTGGGCCTCGATCTCTTCGACGCTGTAGCGGCCGCCGAACTCCTTGGCCAGGGCGATGGCCATCTTGCGTTCACTGCGGTGCAAGCTGCGGTTGTTGGCATCGACATTGAATGCCTGAGCTGCCCCGCCCGGGCCGCCCGTGGCCGCGCCGATGGCACTGGACAGCACCAGGCCGGCCACGGCCTGCAGCGGCTCGCTCAAGGGCAGTTCGGCGGTGATCTGCTCGATCAGCGGCGCGGCCTGGGCGGTCGCGCCGGAACTCAGGGCACCTTGCAGGCCCCCACTGAGGCCCCCGGTCAATGTGTGCATGAGCACATGATAGGCGCCGCCTTCGTCCCATCGGGCGGCCTCCTCGCGCAGTTGGGTGGCGGCCTGGACATCACCGGCTTGTTCTGCCTGCCAAGCCTGCAGCTTGAGGTCTTCGCGCTTGCGCTGAGCATAGTCCCCCACCGCCTTGGACGCCTGCCGCCCGAAGGTGGCCACGATCTGCGCGCCGGAGCGCACTTGCTTTTGCAGCGCCTGCCCGTCCCAGCGCTGGGTCAGCCCGTTGGCCCCGGTGCTGGAGAGCACCTCGCGGTTCACGCTGGCCAGGGTCTCTTCGATGCTCTGCCCGGTGCGCTCCTGCTGAGCCGCCGCGTCGGTGATGACGATCTCCCCCCCACTGATGCCGCTGAGCGTGGTGCTGGTGCGGGAACTGCTGTCGCTCACATAGCCGGCGGCTGCGCCCTGCGAGCCGGTCTGGAAGGGCTGCAGGGCCACACCGCCGCTGGGCTGGGCGGGTGCGCGGGTCGAGCCCGGACTGCTGGTGCCGCCCCCCTCGGACGAACCCGCCTTGCCTGAGCCCCCATAGCTGAAGCCCCCGGACACACTGAGGCCGCGGGCGTCATGCTCGCTGCGGTTGGTGAGGTCCTGGGTGCTGAGCGTGCCGGTGGCGAGCCGGTTGCGGCCCTCGTCCACGGCGGATAGGGTGCTGGCGATCACCGCGCCTTGCAGCTCGGTTGGATGTTCGAATCGATGTCGTACGGCGGCCACACGATCGCTGGAATGACAGCAAGGAAATATGTCGTTGAGTCGAAACCATCGGGGGTGTGGATCGCGATGGGTACACCCTCGCATCGATTCCACCATTCGCGCAGCACGTCCATGATGGATGGAATCGGTTGATCCCAGGTCCAGCCTCCGCGTTCTTTGCGGTGCGGCAGAACTCCCAGCTTGCCTGAAGCCCATCCCAGCCGGCATCGATCCTCGCGCAGCATGCGCTCGATCATGTGTAGGCAGAGTTCTTTGCGTAGAGCGTAGGGGCGCTCGCGGCCGAGGCCGTCCCACAAGGGCGTGAAGCTTCCGCTTTGGTATTCGCAAAGATCCTCGATCAATTCGTTCATCTCTGCTTGTAGCTCTTGTGAATCAGCGAAGGAACTTGAACTCAATTGCTTGCTCCTTGCCTGGTTTACCTCGATAAACGGTATCCGACTTGATCTCCACCGTCCAATGCGGCCCGAGTTGTTGGGTAGAGCTTGCCTGAGACCTCAGCGTCACCTTGCTGCCATCGCTCAGCGTCCAGGTCTGGCCCGCGTTCGGAACGCCGTTCACGCCAAAAGTGTGGCGCCTTGACGTCCACCTGGAAGCCTTGGTCACCGGCGCGCAGGCCGCTGTGCTGGCTCACGCTGGCGTGCTCGGCGTCCACCCGGGCCTGGCTGTAGGTGGCGCAGCGGTTGCCGGTGAGCCCGGCGACCCATCAAACGGACCCCGTCGGCTGTGCAGAAACCGCCCTGCCTTGTGAATCATCCGGGATCCGACGGCGACCACCATGCAGGAAACTCTGCGAACTCTCTCTTTATCTTCGCCAACATGTCATCGTCAACTTCGGCAGAGAACGCAATTATCGTTTTTTTCCCCCCACCAGCATCTGTCTTTTTGAATTCCCAATAAAGAATTTTCTTGTCTTTATTTTCGCTGATCGCGAGAACGAAATGGTCGTTCATATCTTTCAGCGTGGCATCTAGCGATGAATTGTTCAAGGCGTTCGAGAAGCTACTCCAGTTTGCGCACTCAATCCAGAAAGATCCTTGATAGCTGAGCATATGCTGAAACTGCGTGATTGTGATTTTTGTTTCAACGCGCATTGACGGCACATGATCATCAGTTTCCACAACCTCCATAAGCAAGCTGAAGGGTTGTTCAAGTTTAATTCCTAGCATGTCGCTTTCCTATTTTCCGGTTGGCAAGGCATGAATAATCGAAGGCAGTTGGCCAAGTTGCCTTGGTGGTGCGAATTTGAGTTCCCACCCCCCAACGGTCATTAGTTGATTGTAAGTAATTCCGTTTTGAGTGGCAGTGTTGACCGCTCCTTGCAGGCTGGATAGTTGCTGCTGTGACGCCAGTCTGACAGCCTCCGGCGTGTGGTTTACAGCTTTCATTTGCGCGAACTCTGCCATATGTTCAGTCGCGTTCCCCGCTACCCATACACGCTGACCATTTGGCAATGTCATCTCAAATGAGCGAGGAATAGCTGAACCCGGATATACCGGCTGCGTTGCTGTGATGGAATCAAAGACAGTGCCTGTACGACCCGCACTATTCGTTCCGGATGTGACAGCCTTCGCCGAAGGCACCCCTGACCCCGGCTGCGGCACCCCAGCTGCAGTGTAAGCAGCAGTCTCCGCTGCGACCGTGCAGGCCGCCGGATTGCCCAAGCAGTACTGCACCGGATTCCTTGCGAACGCCGCCGCTTCGGTGGCCACGCCAGACAAGGATGGCGCCAGAGCCAGTGTTCCCGCCGTCACAGCAGCCAGCACCGTTTGCTGCGCGATCGTGTTGCGCTGTGTGCTGTCGTTGCTCGCAGCGTTGATGATCTGCTGCAGCGTAGGCTGCGTCAGCCCGTTGGCCTGGTAGAAGCCATCCGTCTGCCCCAGTGTGCCCGCGTACATGCCGGCGTTGGCTCGCTGCTCCGGTGTTGCATAGAACATGTACCCTGGCCCGCAGGTCGGGCAAGCCGGATCGGTCGGCAACATGCCGTGCGCCTGACTCAGGAAGGCGCGCGCTTGTGCATCCTCTGTTCCTTCGGCACCGAACTGCACCTGCCGGAATGCTTGTTGCGCCAGGCGCTGCTCGGCTTCCTGCTCGGTAATGCCGTGGTGCTGTGCGAACCGCTTGGCGTTGTCCTTGATCCATTGCGATTCGCTCGGATGCAACTGCCGATTGTTCATCTCGGCATTGAAGGCGGTGGCCGCGCCGGTGGGCCCGCCGGTGAGGGCGCCCAGGCCGGCGGCGATGCCCGCGCCCACGGCCTGACGCACGCCCTGGGGCAGCTCGGCCGTCAACTCGTTGAGCGCGTCGGCGGCCGCGGCCGACGAGCCCGAGCCCAGCGCTCCTTCCAGCCCCCCGCTCAAGCCTCCCACGGCGATGTGCGCGGCCACGCGGTAGGCGCCGCCTTCGGCCCACTTGTCGGCCTCGGCCAGCAGGGCCTGGCGCTCGGCCTCGGTGGGGGCTTGGCGGGCCTGTTCTTTGAGGGACTTCTCCTGCCGCCCGGCATAGTCCCCCACCGCCTTGGACGCCTGCCGCCCGAAGCTCTCCACGATCCGGGCCCCGGCCTGCACTTCCTTTTGCAGCGCCTGCCCCTCCCAGCGCTGGCTCAGGCCATTGGCCCCGGTGCCCGAGAGCACCTCGCGGTTCACCGCGGCCAGGGCCTGCTCGGCCGTCTGCCCGGTGCGTTCCTGCTGGGCTGCCGCGTCGGTGATGACGATCTCCCCCCCACTGATGCCGCTGCGCGTGGTGCTGGTGCGGGAACTGCTGTCGCTCACATAGCCGGCGGCTGCGCCCTGGGATTGGGTCTGGAACTGCTGCAGGGCCACACCGCTGCTGGGCTGGGCGGGTGCGCGGGTCGAGCTCGGGCTGCCGGTGCTGCCCCCCTCGGACGAACCCGCCTTGCCTGAGCCCCCATAGCTGAACCCCCCGGACACACTGAGGCCCCGGGCCTCATGCTCGCTGCGGTTGGTGATGTCCTGGGTGCTGAGCGTGCCGGTGGCGAGCCGGTTGCGGCCCTCGTCCACGGCGGCCTGGGTGCTGGCGATCAAGCCGCCTTGCAGAGCGGTGTGGCCCTGCACCTGCACGTCAAAACCCCCATCGCCCGCACGCAGGCCGCTGTGCTGGCTCACGCTGGCATGGTCGGCGTCCACCCGGGCCTGGCTGTAACTCGCGCTGGCCGCAAAGCCGTAGCCGATGGTGACACTGCCGCCAGCACTCTGGTGGCGGCTGTCGTAGGTGGCGGTGTCCTGCACGCTCTGGATGGTGAGGTCGCCCCCCACCTTGGCCACGATGCGCTCGCTGCTCACCTGCGCGCCGCTGAGTGTGGTGTCGCGCCCGGAGAGGAGGGTGGCGCTGCGGCCGGCGCTCACCTCGGTGTGACGGTGGGTGAGGTCTGTTCCGTCGGCGTGGCCACGCGCGGCGCTGGCGTTGGCGGTGAAGCCGGCGGCCCAGCCGTTCTGGCCGTAGGTGAGCGCCAGGCCCACGCCGGCGCTGCTGCTGCGGTGGGTGCTGTGCTGCTGCGCCGACTGCGCCTGCGACTGCAGCACCACATCGCCTTCGGCCATCAGGGTGGCATGGCCGGCGGCGTTCACGTCGCTGCCGCGGAGGGTGAGGTGGCTGTCCTCGCCCGCGCCGGCGGCGATGAGCTTGACGTTGCCCCCGGCTTCGATGGCAGACGCACGGGTGGTGCTGGCGCTCTGGGTGAGCTGGCTCTCGCTCTTGGAGCCGCCCACGGTAATGCTCACGCTGAAGCCCCCACCGGTCTGCGGGCTCTGGCTCAGGGCCTGGGTGGCCTCGCGCACGCTCAGTGCGGCGCTGCCGGCGGCCAGGGCCTGCAGGCGCGGGTCGCCGGTCTGGGAGCCAGCCTCGCCCATCTGGGCCACGCCCTGGGCGGCCGAGATCACGGGGCTGCTCACGGCCACGGTCAGGCCGCTCTGGCGGAACTTCGTGGTCTGCTCGAACTGCCGGGCTTCCTGGGCACCTTCGATGAGGATGGAGGAGGCGGCCACCGTCACATCACCGCCCGGAGCCAGCACATCGCTACCCGTTTGCCGATAGGCGCCACCGGCCTGGAGGAGCACGTGGCCCTGGACGCTGCCCACGGTGGCGCCGCGGGCGGTGGTGTTCTCCAGTGCGGCGTCGGTGCTGTGGCGTTGCTTGCCGATGGTGAGGGACGCGCCGCTGGTGAAGACGCCGCTGCGGCGTGTGTCCTTGAAGTGCTGTTCGCTCACACTCTCGGCGGCGGCCTCGATCGTCACGTCGCGCCCGGCGGCCAGGGTGGTGCCGGTGCTGGAGACGACGTCGGAGCCGCGCACGGTGAGGTCGCGAGCGGCCAGCAGGTCCACTGTCTCGGCGCTGAAGGTGCTGCCCAGGGCCTGGGTCTGCTCGACGTGGTCGTGGGTGGTGGTGGTCTTCTTGCGCAGGAAGCCGCTGCTCTTGATGTGGCTGGCCTGCTCGTAGGACTGGCGGGCCTGGCCGGCATCCACGGTGAGGTCGCGCCCGGCCTGGGCGAGCACGCCGCCGTGTTCGCTGCTCACAGTGGCCGCGCGTGCGCTCAGGTCGCGCCCGGCCAGCAGGGCCACGTCGCCCGTGGCCTGGATCTGTGTGCCCACGTCCTGCTGCTGGCCGGTGTGGAGCCAGTTGCGGCGGTTCCACTGGAGCTGGTCGGCCTGGGACGTGGCCACGGTGCCCAGGGTGAGGTCGCGCCCGGCGGCCAGCACCGTGGTGCCGCCCGCGCCGGCGTGGTTCACCTGCGCGGCCTGCAGCACGAGGTCGCGCCCGGCGCTGGCCAGCAGGGTGGCGCCGGCTTCGCTCACGTACAGGCCGGCCACGCGGTCGAGCGTGGTGCGCTCGAACAGGTTGGGGCCCGCCTGGGTGGCCGTGCTGGCGGTGGTGCTGGCCACGGTGAGGTCACGCCCGGCGCTCACCGACAGGCGGCTGCCCGCGTCGATGAGCCCGCCCAGGGTGTCCAGGTCCTGGCGCGCGTGCACGTCCACCGACTGGGCCGTCAGGCGCCCGCCCAGGTTCTTGACGTTCTCGGCGGTGATGGCGAGCGCGGTGCGCCCGGCCACGGTGCCGCTGTTGGTGAAGTCGCCGGTCAGGTCCAGTTCCAGCCGATCGGCGCTGAGCAGGGTGCCCGTGCCGTCCAGGTCGCCGGGCTGCACGCGCACGTAGACCTGCGGCACAAGCACGGTCTGGCGGGTGCCATCGGGCAGGCTCACCTCGCGTTCGACGAGCCAGATGATGTCGCTGGTGAGCGCGGCCATCTGCTCGGGGGTGAGCGCGATGCCGGGCCGAAGTGCGTGCTCGTGCGCGAAGGTCAGGCCCGCGTCCATCAGGGCGCGCATCTGGGCTTCGTCGTCGGCATGGCCGTCCAGGAAGCGCCGGCCGGTGAGCTGGGCCACCTGCTCGGCCACCAGGCGCTGCTCGTAGAAGCCGTCGCCCAGGCGCTTGTGGGTGGTGGCCGGGTCGGCCTGGAGCTGCTGAAGCAGGTAGTCGCTGCCCAGCCACTGGCGGTGGTTGGTGAAGCGCGGGTCGGTTTCGATGAGGTAGCGCGCGCCGGGCTCGGGCTGCGGCCGGAAGAGGCTGCTGGTGGGCAGGCTCACGGGCAGTGTCACGGTGCGGATGACGGTTTGCGGTGCTCCATCGACGGTGGCAGGGCTCTCGCCGGCAGGCACGAGGCGGTTCACCTCGACGCCTGTGACGGCCTGGGCGCCTCGGGCGAGGGCCTGCACCGTTTCGGAGGCGGAGGCCCCCGGCTGTGCGGAAGGGGTGCCGGGCCCGCCGGCGCCCGGTGAACCCACGTCCGGCACCTGGCCGAGTTCGCCGGCCGGTGCGGTCGCGATGGCACCCGGCAGCGGGAGCGACCCGCCGACGGCGGCGGCAGATAGCGCGGCGCGGGAGACGGCCTGCACTGTCGTGACGCTGGGGACTTCGGTGATGACCGGGCGCGGTGTCAAGCTCAGGCTGGGCGTGGTGCTGCTGCTGGGTGTCACCAGCAGCGGGCGTTCGGCGCGCTCGGGTACCGCGGTGTGCGTTGACATGGGAGCAGCGATCCGGATTTCGGCCGAGCCTACACTGACGGTGCGGTTCTCCCTGACCTCGTAAGGCGTGTAGGCGTAATTCCGATCGGTGCCGCTCCAGGAGGTACTTTCACGCCAGGTTCTGACGGCGTGTCCGCTGCGGGTGGTGGTGGCGGTAGCTTCGATGGCGCGGTTGTCGATAGCGCTTGCATCTCCGCTGAGGGTGCCACCGACGAAGATGTGGCTTCCTTCGTTGATGGTGTGGCCCGTCAGTCGCGCATGGCCGCCCACGCGGATTTGCGCCGGGTCGCTGTGGAGCAGCACAGGATTGATCTGGGTTTCTTCGACGCGCAGATAAGTCCAGTTGCCCACGCGGCGGCGAGCGACATCGGCAGCGAAGGCGTCGATCGCGGCATTGAGCTGGAGATACAACGCGTGGTTGCGGCGCTTCCAGTCTTCATAAACTTGTTGTTGGGTGTGGCAGCCGGACGGATGGCCCGAGCAGTCCGGTGCGGGCGCTGCCGGTGGATCGCTGTCGGGCCGGGGAACGCCAAAGAGGTCCCACAAGGGGTTGGCCCTGTCGTAGCGGTAGACCTCGGGGATCTCGTAGGTGCTGTCGTGGGAGACGCCGACAGAGGCAGGTTCGTAGGCCGCCAAAGGAACGCGATCGAGCGCGCCGGCAGGGCCGAAGGTATGGAGAGGATAGCGATCGCTGGGCAACAGCAGGTACTTGTCACCCACCTCACCGAGTGGGCGATTCTGCTCGAAGAATTGTTGGTCGGGTACCAGGTAGAGATTCTGGTTTTGTCTTTGGCCACGGTAGCGGGTGTACGCAACTTCAGTGTTGTCGTATTCGGCAGAGCCGACTTGGTGAATCACGCGGCGGATGGGTTCACTGGCTTGGTAGCCGATCTCGACGTGCTCGTTGGTGTTGCGCAGCAGGCTGGTGGCGACGTCCAGGTTCCCCAGGGCCTCGATGGTGGCGCTGGCGTTGTGGATCAGGCTGGCACTGCCGGTGGCTTGCCGGTTGGCATCGAGCGCGCCGCCCAGCGCCATGTCGCCGGCGCTGAAGAGCAGGGCGTGTTCGCGGTTGGTCAGGGTGGACGCACCGATGTCCAGCCGCTCGCGCGCCGCGATCACCGCATCGGCACGTACGCCGTCGAGGGTCTCGGTGTCGTTGGTGAGGGTGCCGGCCTGCAGGGCGAGGTGGTCGCCATAGAGGCGCCCGGAGCCGAGGTTGTGCAAGGTGTTCGCCTGCACGTGCACGGAGGCCCCATCGATGAGGCCGCGGTTGGTGAGCGCACCCGCCACGTCGATGCGTGCATTCTGGCCGATGATCTCGCCGCTGGCGCGGTTGTCGAGGCCCGCGGCGTGCAGCTGGAGCTGGCCACCGGCTTCGATGCGGCCGCTGTTGTCGAGCGAGCCGCCCAGCGTGAGCTGCAGGTTGTTCGCCGCGGCCATCTCGCCGGCGTGGGCCAGGCTGGCATCAAGCGCAACGGAGGCATTGCCGCCGGAGACGATGCGGCCGGTGCCGGTGAGCCGGTCGGCCTGGATCTGCAGGCTTTGCCCGGCGGAGATGGTACCGCCGTCGTTGGAGAGGCTCAGCGTGCGGTCGGCCTGGGTGTCGATGAGGGCCACCTCGCCCAGCGAGGTGATGAGCCCCCCGGTATTGTCGATGCTGCCACGGCTCGCAACGGAGAGGCTGCCGTCCGCGCGCAGGGCGCCCGAGGCGTTGCGCAGCGTCGTGGCAGCCAGGTGCAGTTCGGTGGCTTCGAGGCCCTGGTCGCTGCCCAGGGTGTCGCGGTTGTCAATCGTTCCTGCGGTGATGGAAAGGGTCTGGCCCGCGCGCAGCAGGCTGCCCCGGTTGTCCAGGGTGCCGCCGCCAAGGTCCAGCGTCATCGAGCCGGCCGCCTGCACTTGCCCCGCCCGGTTGTCGAGGCGGGTGGCCTGCAGGTCGAGCGAGGACCGCGCCAGCACGTGGGCGTTGCCGGTGTTGGTGACGGCCTGGCTGCGTACCGTGAGGTGGCCCACAGCACCGATGAAGCCGGCATGGTTGTCCAGTGCACCGGTGTGCACGTTCATCGCGCCACCGCTGACCAGGCCCGTGTCGCTGTTCCCGTTCGTGAAGGCGTTGATGAGTTCGTGGCCGTGGGTGTCGATGTGCAGGCGGCCACCGGCTTGGACGAGTCCGACGGTGTTGTCGAGCGCACCGGTCTCGAGGACGGCGTCAGCGCGGGCGGCCAGCGTACCCCCGGTGTTGTCCAGCGCCTGCCCGAGGGTGTCGATCTGCAGGGTCTGACCAACGATGCGAGCCTGCGCTTGGCCGGTGGCCGTGTTGCGAAGACCTGCGGCCTGCAGCGTGACGGCACCGGCCGCTTCGATGCGGCCCGCGTCGTTTTGCACCAGGCCGGCGGCGAGTGCGTGCACGCCGGACTCAACCGAGGCCAGGGTGCCCTGCGTGTTGTTGACCGCATCCGCCGAGACGAGAACGTTGCTCCGCGCGGCGATCACGCCGGCGTGGTTGTGGACGTCCTGGCGTGCCGCGATGGACAGGGACTGGCCAGCGGTCAGGCGCCCGCTGGTGTTGTCGATCCGGCCGATGTGCAGTTCTGCATTGCCACCCGCTGCGATCTGGCCCAGCCTGTTGTCCAGCGTGCCGTCCACGGTCAGATCGAGCTGTCGCGCATCGGCGGTTGCGACGGTGCCGCTCACGTTGGTCAGTGCCTGGGCCTGGAGGGTCAGTGCACCGTTGCTGGACACAGTGCCGCCGGTGTTGTCGATGGCACTGGCGGCGGTGACCGAGGCCTGCTGCGTGCCGGTTTGCAGCATCACCGCGTTGCGATGGCTCAGGCTGCCGGCGTCGATGGTCAGTTGCCGGGCCACGGTCTGCGCACCATCCAGACGGGCCGCCCCTTCGACGTTCATGGCAAGCTGGGCGTTGCTCTCGATGTGACCCTGTTCCCCCTGGAGGGCGCTTGCCTCGATGTGCAGGGCCTGGGTCCCTGCGTGTTCGATGCGCCCGTTGGTGTTCAGCAGGGTAGGGGCCCACAGGCGTGCTTCGTCTGCATTGAGCGCGATGCGCCCGCCGCGGTTGTCGAGCGAAGCCGAGACCCTGAACCGTGCCTCGGTGCTGCCTGTGTGGACGATCTCGCCGGAGCGGTTGTCGAGGGTCAGGGTGTCGAGGTGAATTTGCCTGCCGGCCAGCAGGCCGGCGGTGTTGTCGAGCGAGCCGGGGGTGTCGATGCGCAACGCGCCGGTGGCCACGATGCTGGCGTCATGGGTGCGCACGCCAGCCTGCGTGGCCTGGAGGTGGAGGTCTGCCGCGCGCACATCGGCGTGGGAGAGGTCCACCGATGCCCCCCGCAGCGTCGCTGTGCCGGAGGCGAGGACCGGGCCTTGCACCTGCAGATCCTGCCGAGCCGAGAGGGCCAGGGCGGCCGAGCCGGTGAGCGAGCCGTTGCGTTCCAAGCCGGCGGCCAGCAGGCCGGTGGCTGCGGAGTCCACGCGGCCGGCGTTCAGCGTGAGGGCGCCTCGTGCGGCGATCACGCCGTTGTTGGAAAGCGCTTCGTCCGAGGCCAGGGTCTGCGACGCTCCGGCGTAGAGGAGCCCGGCGTTGTGGGCCTGCGCGGCCTGCAGGCGCAGCGCCTCGGCGGCATCGATGTCTCCCGTGTTGTTCAATGTTCCGGCTGCAAGGCGGATGTCCTGCGCGGCGATGAGACCGGCGTTGGCCAGTTCTTCGGCAACCGTGACTTCCAGCGCCGTGCCTGAGCGCAGGCTGCCGGCATGGTCCAGTCGCCGGGCGTCCAGTGCGAGGGCCTGGGCGGCGTGCAGTTGCCCACCGTGCAGGTTGCGCAGCTCGGCGGCGTCGATGGTGAGTGCGCCGCTGGTGGCGTGGACGGCGCCGCGCGTGTTGTTCAGAGTATCTGCCAGCAGGGCGATGTCCCGAGACAGGATACGGCCGGCGGTGTTGTCGAGCGTGTGGGCCTCGATCTGCAGGGATTGCCTACCGGCATGCTCGATGCGGCCGGCCGCATTGACCAGTGTGTGGGCCTGGATGCGCAAGGCGGCGCTGGCCGAGGCAATGCGGCCCTCGGTGTTGTCCAGGGTG
Source organism: Caldimonas sp. (assembly GCF_046289365.1). Taxonomy (NCBI): domain Bacteria; kingdom Pseudomonadati; phylum Pseudomonadota; class Betaproteobacteria; order Burkholderiales; family Sphaerotilaceae; genus Caldimonas; species Caldimonas sp. Next base: position 14,283 of record NZ_JBKBVU010000013.1, read on the forward strand.
GTGGCCTGCAGGCTCAGATCGTCGGTGCCGGTCTGCACGATCTCGCCGCGGGTGTTGTCGATGCGGGCGGCGTCGACCACCAGGCGGCTCGCCGAGAGGGTTCCGCCTGCGTTGACCAGGCCTTCCTCGCCGCGCGCTGCCAGCTGGAGCCGTCCGGTCGTCGTGACGAAGGCGCCTCGGGTATCGAGGGTGCCGTCGGCCGCGATGAGAGAGACGTCTGTGCCATGCACCTGGCCGCCGCGCAGGTCGAGCTGCGCACCTTCCAGTGACACAGCACCCGAGGCGATCATCTGACCCTGCGACGTAAGGGCCTGCGCGGTGTGCACACTGAGGTGGCCGTCTCCTTCCAGGCGGCCGTCATGGCCAAGGCCGGCGGCGAGCAGCCCGCTCGCACCCTGGCGGAGTTCGCCGGCCAGGACTTCAGCGTGGCGCCGTGCGGCGAGGATGCCGCCGTTCTCCAGGCCTCCACTTGCCGTGAGCTGCAGGTCGCGGCCGGCGTAGAGCGTGCCGGTGTTGGCCAGCGTGCCGGCCTCGACCGCCAGATTCTGCGCGACGGTGACGCGCCCGGCTTCGTTGTGCAGCGTGCCTGCCGACAGGGTCAGCGCCCCTTGGCCGGCGATCGTGCCTTGCGCATTGTCCAGCCGTCCCTGCACGGCAAGATGGGCCGGACCTGTGCCCACCTGCACAATGGCGCCGCCTCGGTTGCTCAGCGTACCGGTCCGAATATGCAGGTTCTCGGCCTCGATGAGCGCCCCATCATGTTGCACGGCCGATGCCTGCAGATCCAGCGCCGAGCGCGCGAAGATCTGGCCGCCCTGGCCTTCGAAACTGCCGGCATTCAACGCCAGTGTGCCCCCGCCATGGTGTTCGATGCTGCCGCCGCGATTGACGACCGCGCTGGCCTGGATCGCCAGATGGTCGCCGCGCGCAGCAATGCGGCCTTGCGAGTTGTCGATCCCGTCGGCCACGGCGATGACCGTGTCGATCGAGCCGGTCTGCACGATCTCGCCGCGCGTGTTGTCGATACGGTTCACGCCGAGCTCCAATTGCCCGGCGTTGAGCACCCCCTGCACGTTGCTCAGCGCTGCCGCGTGTGCGGCACTCCGGCCCGCGATGAAGAGACGTCCGGGCGTGGAGACCGTGGCGCCGTCGGTGACGATGGCGCCGGCGGCGCGCATTTGAATGTGTTGAGCCGTGGTTTGGCCACCGCTCAGGTCGATGTTGGCGCCCTCCAGGTGCGCCTGGGCGGCGGCGATCTGGCGACCTTGTGCGACAAGGGTGTCCGAAGCAGTGATCCGGAGATGGCCTGCGTTGGCCGGGGACGGCACGCTGCCATCCACTGGCACGCCGGCTGCGGTCACACTGGTGGCCGTGGCGTGGATGTGCGCTGCGCGGGCTTCTATGTCGCCGCCGGCCACCACGTGGCCGCTGTGGGTGAAGCGTTCGGCCTGCAGCTGCAGGTTGCCGCCGGCCTGCACCCGTCCGCCGGTGTTGGCGATCTCGGCGCCGTCCAGCCTCAGGCTGCCCCCGGCGGCGAGCTGCCCGCCGGCGTTGTCGAACAGCCCCGTGCTTTGAGCCGTCAGCGTGTCCAGCGCGGTGATGGACCCCTGGGCATTGCGGATCGAGCCGGCAGCAACGTCCAACCGGCCATTGGCGGCCAAGGAGCCGCCGGTGTTGTCGAACCCGTTCGATACGACCAGCTGCGAGGGGGCGGTGCCCGACAGGGCGATGTGGCCGCCCCGGTTGCTGAGGTCTTGTGCGTGCAGATCGATGCGGTGGGCCTGCAGCACCGCGCCTTCATGGGTGAGGGTGTCGACCTGGATGTCGGCTCCATGGGCCGCGGCGACGAGGCCGTGCGAACCGTCGATCGTCCTGGCGCGCAAGCTCAGCGTTCCATCGCCCGCATGCTCGATGCGACCGTGCACGTTCAGAAGGTGATCGGCCTGGAGCTGCAGGTTGCGGCTGGCCGCGGCGATGCGGCCCTCGCGGTTGTCGATGCCGCCGTCGAAGCGTAACGCCAGGTCGCTGCCGCCGACTTGAACCAGTTCGCCCCCAACGTTCGAGAGATGGCGGGCCTGGAGGTCCAGGCTTTCAGCACTGACCAGGGCTGCGTCCGTTCGCAGGTTCCGGCTTGCATTCAGGCTCAGTGGGCCTTCAGCGGCGAGGGTGGCCCCGGGGGCGTCGAGGTCGCCGTCGGTGGCATGGACTTGAATCTGGCGGGCTCCGATCCGGCCTTCCGCCAGGGAGACTTGCGCCGCGGCGACGCTCACCTGCCGGCCGGCCAGGGCCTGTCCCTGGAGCTGCGCGGCGTGGGTGGCCTGCACCGTGAGCTGGCCGGGGGCTGCCAGCCGACCCTGGGGATCCATCCCCGCCGCGAGGACGGATCCGGTTTGGGTCGTGACTTGCGCGCCGTCTGCGGTGGCCCGCAGCGCCAGCGTGCCGCCCGCGGCCATGGTGCCACCCGCTGTCTGCACGATGCCTGAGCGACCTTCGATCGACGCCTGTCCGTGGGCATAGAGGCTGCCGCTGTTGGAGACCGCCCCCGAGGTGTTGACCGCCACGTCGCCCTGGGCCTGCATGTGACCACGGTTGTCGAGCCAGCCATCGGCACGCACGACGAGGGACCCTGTGGTGGCCGCGATCACGCCGGCATTGCGCACCCCCAGGCCCGCCTCCGTGCCGACGAGAACGATCTTGCCGGCATACATGCCGCCCAGTTGGGCCACGTCCAGCGTGACGCCCGGCGCCGGGCCCGTGCCCTGGATCGGCGTGGAGGCCGCTGCATCTGCGTCCGAGGCGGACGCCTGCTGTGCGCCGGTGCTCACCGTGAGTTCACGCGCCCAGATGCCGGCATTGACCTGCACGGCGCGGGCCAGCAGCGCGGCGTGGTCCGCCTGGCTGGCGTCCAGGCCGGCGCCCTCGATACGGATCTGGCCCTGGGTGACGCGGAATCCGTCGAGCGCGCCGCCGCTGACGATGGGCGTGCCCGTGGTGAGCGTGACGCGGCTGGCGTTGAGGAAGCCGCCCCCATTGACCTGGATGCCCGCCGGGTTGGCGATGACCACCTCGGCCCGCTGGCCGGCCACCTCGATGGGGCCGCGCAAATGGCTCGGGTGGGCGCTGTTCACCTCGTTGAGGATGACGCGCGCCGAGCCGGTGGCCAGCCACGGGTTGCCCTGCACCCACCCACCGAGCTGGGTCTGCGTGTGGGTGCGGCTGTTGTTGAGGATGGCCCCCTGACGGTTCACGTCGAACTGCCGGTAGGTGTTGCGCGACACCCCCGCGGCGCTGGGGGTCTGGATGTTGACCAGGGGGGTGCCGTTGGGGGCCGTGAGCACGGTGGGGCGTTGTGGGCCGGGGGCGGTCGGGTCAGCCACGATCTGCGCGGGCACGGGCACCCACCACACCAGGCCCGCGAGCCACAGCGACGAGACGAGCGCTGAGGGGCATCCGACAGCCCTGGTGCTGCGAGGCCCTCGGGCACTTGGCGTGGTGCCGACGGCCTTGCCTTGGCTGACGGTGGTTTCCGCCACGGCCATCAGGAGGCCGCGGCAACGGTTGAAGACGATGCGATACAGGCGCTTGTTCATCGAGGATGTCCCTTGAGTTTCTTGTGTGCTGGCGGTCTGTTCGGCGACTCAGAAGCTCCAGTGCAGGTTGAAGCCCGCGGTGGTGTCGGCAGTCTCGAAACCCGCCGGTTTTTGCACGGGTCCGCCGGCGAAGACGTCATACCGCCAGCCCTGCCAGGCACCGCGCAGCCCCAGCACGGCGCCGGTCAGGCGGGTGCCAACCAGGCTGTCGGACGAAGGGCCGCCCACTTTGCCGTGGTCCAGCCCGAGGTAGGCTTCATGGGCACTGGCACCGAGTCCGAAAGCCAGCTCGTTGCGGACCAGCCACCCCCGTTCGGCGGTCAGCGAACGTTGCGCATCGAACCCCCGCACGCTGTGGCGCCCGCCGATGGAGAAGCGATCCTGCGGCACGAGCGGACTGCGGTTCCACTGCGCCCGCCAGGCACCGCCGTAGCGAAGGCGCTGGCGGCCCCAGGGGGCATCGAGAGTCCACGGCAGGGTCCAGGCCGCGTCGGCTTGGACGAGGCGAAAGCGTGAAGTGCCCTCGCCGAAGGCTTCCTCTGGTGCGCGCCGTGCACCGAAGGCGCCTGTGCCTCGTCGGTAAGTCAACTGTGCATCCACGGTGGCGTGCCCCACAAAGGCGCGGTGCTGGACCGCGGTCTCCCAGCCGCCCGTCTGGCGACGTTGGACTTCCACCTCGGTGTCGTCGATGTAGTTGCGTGAGCTGCGCGCCAGGGCCGTGGCCGAGAGGCTGGTCTTGCGCCAGGCATCCCGGTGCACGAGCCGTGACAGCTTCAGTTCCATGTTGCGGCTGCTGCCGCTGTAGACATAGGTCTGGGTGGCACCAGCCACCGCCTGGTGGTAGTCGTAGCGGCTGGACGTGGCTGACAGCAGCCAGTAACCATAGGGTACGGAGTAGTGCACCGTGTGCCCTCGGCTGCCGCGCCGGCCCGGGTCACCACCGCCCAGATCCTGGTTGAGGCTCAGGTAGAAGAGGTCGTTGAGGGTCCACCAATGGTCGTACGACAGGGTCAGTGCCCCCTGGTACTTCCCGGTGGCTTTCGAACCGCCGTCGTCCAGGGACAGGGCAAGCCGCCAGGGAAAGGACTGTGTCCAGCGCACCACGAGATCGCTGTCGCCGGGGAGTTCACCAGGCGCGATCTGGATGTCGGCCTCGGCCGTGGGCACGCGCTTGAGGTTCTCCAGTCCCTGTTCGATGTCACGCAGGTTCAGCCACTGGCCCGGCCGCACGGGCAGGGCGTTGAGCAGCGTGGCGCGGGGGTCGCTGTCCTTGTCGAGGACCACGCGGCGCACGCGCCCTGGGATCACGGTAAGAGTAAGGGTGCCCGTCTTGAGGTCTTGGGGCTCCACGAGCACACGGGTGGTGATGTAGCCGCGCTCGATCAGGGCATTCTGGGCTTCGCGCTGCGCGGCTTCGATCCGCAGGGCCCCCAGGCACTCAGGCGCCGGACCTGCCGGGCCGTCGGGACGGGCGAGTCGTCGACGCAACGCCTGCACGGCAAACTCGAAGTGCCCGGTGTCATCGCCACGCCATGCGACTCGGGTGATGGGAAAGCAGGGCAGGTCCTGTCCTGCATCGATACCTGCCTGCGCCGAATCCGAGGGGCGTGGCAGCCGCACGTCCGGGTGGCGCTCCAACTGCTCGCGCAGGGCGCGCTCGCGCTCCCGCTGGCGCAGCAGCTCCTGGTCGGCCAAGGGCGTGGGCGTCTGGGCGAGGGAGGGGCTGGGGATTGCGGCCAACGCAGCGATCGCCGCCCCAAAGAGCAGCGCTCCCTGGAATCTTGTGGTCTGCATGCCTACCTGTGATGGGTCTTCATCATCGACAGGCAGGTGTGCGCACACCGGACATGACCAGCGCAAGCCGGCAGTTTCGGCAACCCCGCTGTCGTGGCCACCTGCGACGATGGCCTGAGACCGGAGGCTTTGCGTCCCCGGTTTTCACCGGGTTTGCCTTGTCGAACCTGGCGTTTCGCTGAGCGAAACCTTCCAGGCGGCGCGAGACTATCAATCTCGGTTTTTCTATGACACCCCCCTGGATGGGGGGGGGTGTGGGGTTATGGGCGGGAAGGCGCCAAATTTGTCACACCTGAGGCCACATGACCCGAGGGCACATGGGGTGCGGCGTTCTCGACGTGGCGCATCTGGTCGTCGAAGAAGAAGTCGGGCTCGAACTCGCGCAGGAAGGGGCCCTTAGGCAAGCCGCCGAGGAACATGGCCTCGTCGACTTCGATATTCCAGTCCATCAGGGTGCGGATCGCACGCTCGTGGGCGGGCGCGCTGCGGGCCGTGACCAAGGCGGTGCGGATGCGCATGGCCGGGGTGCCCTCGCGCTGCAGGCGGTGCAGGGCCTCGAGCAGCGGCTTGAAAGGTCCGGCCGGCAGCGGCGTCGTGGAGCGTTGGCTTTCGTGGGCCTGGAAGGCGTCGAGGCCGTCGCTTTGGTAGACCTGCTCGGCTTCGTCGGAAAACAGCACGGCATCGCCGTCGAAGGCGATGCGCACCTCGCTCGGGTGTGCATCCGAGGCGCGGGCCGACAGTGGGTAGACCCGTGCGGCCGGGAAGCCGGCATCGAGGGCGGCACGCACGTCGGCCTCGTTGGCCGAGAGGAACAGATGGGCGTTGAGCGGCCGCAGGTAGCGGTAGGGCGACTGGCCGCGCGTGAACACGCCGCGCTGGATCGGCAAGCCGTAATGCTGGGCCGAGCGGAACACACGCATGCCCGAAACCGGGTCGTTGCGCGAGAGGATCACCACCTCCACGCGCGGGGGCGTCCCAGGCCCGCCGCGGTTGAAGGCCAGCAGCTTGTTCACCAGCGAGAAGGCCACACCGGGGCGTGCCGGCACGTCCAGGCGCTGCAGTTGCAGTTGCATGTAGCTGCGGTCGTCCTGGGCTTCGAACAGCCGGTTTTCCTCCTCGAAGTCGAACAGGGCCCGCGACGAAATGGCCACGACGAGCTGGCCGTCCAGGGTGCTGGGCATGGGGTGGTCCAAAGCTAGCGAGCGGTGTCGGTCGGGGCGCTGTGGTCCGCAGCCGCCAGGGTCTGCCGGTCGAGCTTGTCCTCGATCTCGCCCAGGGCGGCGGCCAGGCTGTTGCCGCTGTCGGTCACGGCCTGGCGCAAGCCTTCGTCCAGACGGCGCGTCTGTGCGACGACTTCGCCCGACACGGTGGAGACGTCCTGGCGCAGCATGGACAGCTCCTGCTTGAGCCACTGGCGCAACTCGGTGTAGCGCGAGGCCTCCGCCTTCTCGGCCAGTTCGCGTTGCTCACGTGCCTCGTGCACGAGGCGTCGCAGGTCCGTCAGGCGCTGGGCCTGCATGACCGCGATGTAGGTGAGGAAGACCACCGTCTCCAGTGCCAACAGGCCCAGCAGCACCAGGCCCAATGGGGCCTGGGTCTGTGCCACCAGGAGATAGATCTCCGTGGGCGCGACGATGGCGGGCCAGTTCAGCGCGGCGAACAGCGCGATCAGCGCCAGCACCAGGCCAAGCAGGACGGTGCGCAGGGACATGGACTTCCTCCGAGAAGACGGGACACCGCCCTCAGGCGGCTCCCCGGGGCGACATCATGGCATGCTCGGGTCGAAGTTTGCATCTGTGCATGTTCGGAGATGCATTTCATCGCCCGCAGGGTGGAGCGGCATGTCACGAGATGTAAGACCTGTCGGTCGATGCCGACAGGCGGGGCCAATGGCAGCCGACAGGCGGGTGCCGAGGGGCGGCCTAGAGTTCCTTCACGGCCTTCGGCATCGGGTCGAAGGCGTCCCCAACGAGATTCAACCGGAAGGAGCACACCATGTACACGAGCCAACTGCTTCGCATCACCGCCTTGTCGGTCGCGCTGGGCGTGAGCATCGCCGCAGCCGGCTGCTCGGCCACCCCCACCCGGGCCAGCGCCGGCGAGGTGATCGACGACACCTGGATCACCACCAAGGTGAAAGCTGCCTTCGTCGAGGACAAGACGGTCAGCGCCCTGAACATCCAGGTCGAGACCTTCCGCGGCACGGTGCAGCTCAGCGGCTTTGCCAACAGCGCGGCGGAGATCCAGCGTGCCGGCGAGATCGCTCGCAGCATCCGCGGCGTGAAGGACGTGAAAAACGACATCCGGCTCAAGCCGTCGGTGAGCTGAGACCGCAGGTCCCTACGATGCTGTACTACGCTGCCGTCTTCTTCGTCATCGCCTTGGTGGCGGCCGTCCTCGGCTTCGGTGGCATCGCCGCCGGAGCCGCGGGCATCGCGAAGATCCTCTTCTTCGTCTTCCTCGTCGGCTTCATCGTTTCGCTGGTGGTGGGGCTGCTGAAGCGCTAGCCTTCACTGGTCGAGCTTGCCGCACTCCCAGAAGATGCGAGCGCGGCAGGTGCGGCAGATTTGCGGGTCCAGGGTCTGGAAGATCCGGGCGATGGCCGTGCGCTTGTCGGGGTGGATGTGGTCGGGCCCGAGGGCATCAAGGAAGCCGGTGCGTTCCCACATCTCCAGCACCTGGGGGCGCGGCCGGTGAAAGTGCAGGTCGCCGCCCATCGCGCGCCGTGCGGCCAGCTCGGCCTGCCACAGCTCGGCGCCGGCCAGGTCGATGAAGTTCATGCTCTTGGCCATCACCAGCAGGTGCTTGGGTGCATGCGGCGCCGTGCGCAGGGTGTGAAGCCGGTCGGCCACATGCGGGGTGGCGCCGAAGTAGATCGAGCCCTCCATGCGCAGCAGCTTGAGTTGCGGACATTCGGGCAGCGCGCCTTCGGGATGTCCGTCGATCACCTCGAAATGCCGCCCTTCGTCCATCGAGGTGAAGCCCATCGTGCGCATCGCAGGCCGTGCCGTACGGTGCAGGTAGCTCATCAGCGAGGCGATGGTGCCCAGCAGGATGGCCACCTCCAGGCGGATGCTGACGGTGGCCGCCAGCGTGAGCGCGGCAATGCCGAATTCGGTGCGGTTGAGCAGGTACAGGCGCCGCCAGCGCGGCAGGTCGAGCAGCGTCCAGGCCACCAGCAGCAGCAACCCGGCGATGGCCGCCATCGGGATCAGCGCCAGCAGCGGCGCCGTGAAGGCCACCAGCCCCATCAGCAGCACGGCCGAAAACACAGCGGCCAGCGGGGTGCGCGCACCGGCCTCCAGGTTGGGCATGGAGCGGTTGAGCGAGCCGCAGCTCACGTAGGACGAAAAGAAGCCACCGATGAGGTTGGACAGGCCCTGGCCGAGGAACTCGCGGTTGGCATCGATGCGCTGGCCCGAGCGCTGGGCCACGGCCTTGGCAATCGAGATCGACTGTCCCAGGGCCACGATGGTCAGTGCGGCGGCCAGGCCCAGCAGCTCGGGCAGCTTGGACCCGTCCACCGTCGGCACCGTGAAGGGCGGCCAAGGAGAAGGGATGGCCCCCACCACCGCCACCGGTTCCCAACCCAAGGGCGCGCCCTGCTGGTTCAACGCCGTGGCCAGCAGCGTGCCGGCGGCCAGGCCCGCCAGCATGTGGGGCCAGCGCGGATTGAGACGGCGCAGCACCGCGGCGGTGAGCAGCGTGGCTGCGCCCACGGCCAAAGCGGTGAACTGCACGTCGCCTGCATGGTGCGCGAGGTGGGCCAGCCCGGCACCGGCACCCTGGCCCTGCAGCGCAGGCAGGCCCAACAGGTCGCGCAGCGCGTACAGCGCAATCAGCAGCGCCGCGCCGCTGGTGAACCCCATCAGCGCCGAAGGCGAGATGAAGTTGGCGATCGAGCCCAGGCGCAGGGCACCGACCAGCGTCTGCATCACGCCCACGAGCACCGTCACGGCCAGCGCGAGCTGGATGTAGGCGGGGCTGCCCGCGGCTGCCAGCGGGGCCAGCATGGCGTACAAGGCCAGGGAGTTCGCATTGGTGGGGCCGGACATCACATGCCGGCTCGAGCCCGCCAGCGCGGCCACGATGCAAGGCACGATGGCCGTGTACAGGCCGTACTGCGGCGGCAGGCCGGCCAGGGTGGCAAACGCGATACCCTGAGGCAGCACGAGGATGGCCCCGAGCAGGCCGGCCAGGGCATCGCAGCGCAAGGTGGCGGGGTTCACCTCGTGGACCCAGTCGCCCAGCAGGCGGGCCAGTCGGGGCAGGGTTCGGGCAGACAGGGGCGGAACAGGCAGGCTCATGCGAGACACCGGGCGGCAGCCCCGATCATAGGCGTTGCATGTGCGCCGCACCCTCCCCGTTGGGATGCCTGGAGCGGGCCGTTCTACTAGGGCGCGGCCCGTCGCCGGCCGCTTGGCGTTGCTGCTTGCAGCCTGCGGTGGCGGAGGCGGCGACCCGGGGGTCTCGCCCTTTCCTTCGGGTAGCGGCGGTGGAGGCGATGACAGCGGCCTCCAACCCTCGTCGAATTGCGCCGGCCAGCATGTCAGCCGCAATGCCAGCGGCGCGCTCGACCAAGACTGGGTGGCCTCGACGTGCACGGCCGACCGGCATCTCCACTGGGTGCGGTCCAGCGTGCACGAGAAGCACCTGTTCTACCGCGAGGTGCCCAACATCAACCCCAACCTCTACACCGGCACGCCGCAGGACTTGTTCTACGAGCCAAGCTGCTGACGCCCTGAGGTTTTGACCCGCGGCGTGACAAGCTTCGCTTGGCAGGCCGGCGATGTCCCGCTAAGGTAGTGGCCGCGCCGGCCGCCGCTGCGCTGTGCAGGGGGCCGTCATGAAACGTCGCTGCGCCTTTCGTGCAGACCATGTGGAGAGTGTGTTTCCTCAGCGGCAGCCCGCGCCGCCTGTCCACGGCCGACAAGGGGCCTTGGCACCCCGATGAGCAGCGTGTGCGCCAGTGGGCGCAATGGTTCGGCCAGCAGGGCTACCGTGTGGCCGTGCAACACAGCAACGGGGACCTCTACGAAGGCGACCGCCACATCGGCAACGTGGCAGGGGGGCGCTTCAGGGGCTGAGCCTCAGGCGCGGCGCCCCCCGGTGCAACGCCGGAGTCCCCCCAGGTCGCGGCGGCTGTCCACGGCCTCGAACCCGGCCTGGCGCAGCAGGGCCTGCACGGCGTCGGCCTGGTCGTGGCCATGCTCGAGCAGTAGCCAGGCGCCGGGGCGCAGATGCGGGGCGGCGCCCGCGATGATCGTGCGGATGGCATCGAGCCCGTCAGGCCCGGAGGTCAGCGCCAGCAGCGGCTCATGCCTGAGGTCGGCCAGATGCGGGTCGCCCTCGGCGATGTAGGGCGGGTTGCTGACGACGAGATCGAAAGGGGCTTCGCCGGCCGGCAGGGCCTGCCACCACGAACCCTGCAGGCCGCGCAGCGCCAGGCCCAGCCGTGTCGCATTCGACAGCGCGACCTGCAGCGCCTGCGGGCTGAGGTCCACCACCGTGACGTCAGCATCGGGCCGGGCCTGCGCCAGCGCCAGGGCGATCGCTCCGCTGCCGGTGCCCAGGTCGAGCACCCGTGGGGCGGACCAGTCCTTCAGGACTTCCAGCGCCCACTCCACCAGCACCTCGGTGTCGGGCCGCGGCACCAGCACCTCGGGGCCTATCTGCAGCATCAGTCCATGGAATTCCTTGCGCCCGAGCAGGTAGGCCACCGGTTCGCCTGCCCGGCGCCGCTGCAGCAAGGCCCGAAAGCGCTGCTGCTGCGGTTCATCCAGCAGATCGGTGTCGTGGGCCCGCAGCCAGGCGCGTGCCTCACGCTCACCCAGCCCCAGTACCTCGGCCAGCAGCAGTTGTGCATCGAGCCGGTCCACCCCCAGCGCCGCAGCGTCCTGCAGGGCCTGCGCCACCGTGGTCATTCGATGCCCAGCTCTTGCAGCAGCTCGGCGGCCTGCTCGGCCTGCCGGGCACTGCGCAGCGCCTCGATCACGTCGTCGAGCTCGCCCTCCATCACCGCGCCCAGCTTGTACAGCGTGAGGTTGATGCGGTGGTCGGTCAGCCGGCCCTGCGGGAAGTTGTAGGTGCGGATGCGGTCGCTGCGGTCGCCGCTGCCGATCAGGCTCTTGCGGGTGGCCGCTTCCTTCGCGGCGCGCTCGGCCCGGTCTTTCTCACGCAGCCGCGCGGCCAGCACCGCCAGGGCCTTGGCCTTGTTGCGGTGCTGGGAGCGGTCGTCCTGGCATTCGGCCACCAGGCCCGTGGGCAGGTGGGTGATGCGGATGGCCGAGTCGGTCTTGTTCACGTGCTGCCCGCCGGCGCCGCTGGCGCGGAAGGTGTCGATGCGCAGCTCGGCCGGGTTGAGCTGGATCTCCTCGGCCTCGTCCGCCTCGGGCATCACGGCCACCGTGCAGGCGCTGGTGTGGATGCGGCCTTGCGTTTCGGTGGCCGGCACACGCTGCACGCGGTGGCCGCCCGACTCGAAGCGCAGGTGGCCATACACCTCCTCGCCCTCGATACGCACGACCACTTCCTTGTAGCCGCCCAGGTCGGACTCGCTGGCCGAGAGGATCTCGCTGCGCCAGCCCCGGCGCTCGGCGTAGCGCAGGTACATGCGCAGCAGGTCGGCCGCGAAGAGTGCCGACTCGTCGCCGCCGGTGCCGGCGCGGATCTCCAGGAAGGCCGGCCGGGCATCGTCGGGGTCACGGGGCAGCAAGGCGCGCTGCAGCTCGGCCTCCAGGCGCGCCAGGTCGGCCTCGGCCTGGGCGGCTTCCTCGGCGGCCATCTCGGCCAGCTCCGGGTCGGCCAGCATCTCGCGGGCAGCGGCGAGGTCCCGCTCGCGCTGCAGGTAGCGGCGGTAGCGCTCGGCCAGCGCCGACACCTCGCTGTGCTCGCGCGTCAGGTCGCGAAAGCGGGTGATGTCGGCCACCACGTCCGGTGCGGCCAGCACGGCATCCAGCTCCTGCAGGCGTTGCAGGGTGCGGTCGAGTTGCTGGCGCAGGGCGTCTTTCATCAATCGATCAGGGAGCGGGCAGGAAGAAGGGGGCGGGCCGCGGCGGCCCGGGCGCAGGCCCGGTGGACTAGCGCTTGCCTTGGCGGCTGGGGTCGGTGGCGGCGCTGCGCAGGAACAGGCGCGAGACCGTCTCGGCCAGGTGCTGGCGGTGCCTGGGATCGGCACTGTGCAGCTCGGCCAGGGTTCCGTGCAGCATCTTGTTGGCGATGCCTCGCGACAGCGCCTCCAGCACGGCCTCGACGTCTTCACCGCGGGCCAGGGCCTTGCGCGCCCGGGCGATCTCGATGCGCCGCCACTCGTCGGTCTGGGCGTTCAAGGCCTGGATCAGCGGCACGCTGGCGCGCTGGTCCAGCCAGTGCACGAAGCTTTGCACGCCGGTCTCGATGATGGCCTCGGCCTGCGCCACGGCCGCCTGGCGCTTCTCGCCGGCCGTCTGCACCACGGCGCTCAGGTCGTCCACGGTGTAGAGGTACACGTCGTCGAGCTGGGCCACTTCGGGCTCGATGTCGCGCGGCACGGCCAGGTCGACCATGAACATCGGGCGATGACGGCGGGCTTTCAGCGCACGTTCGACCGCTCCCAGGCCGATGATCGGCAAGGAGCTGGCGGTGCACGACACCACCACGTCGAACTCGGCCAGGCGGCTGGGCAGCTCGGCCATGCGAATGGCCTCGGCGCCGAAGTGGGCGGCGAGCTTCTCGCCGCGCTCGAGCGTGCGGTTGGCCACGGCCATGGCCTTGGGCGACTTTGCGGCGAAGTGGGTGGCCGCCAGCTCGATCATCTCGCCGGCGCCTACGAAGAGCACCTTGACCTCGCTCAGATCCTCGAAGAGCTGGCCGGCCAGACGCACGGCTGCAGCAGCCATGCTGATCGAATGCGCGCCGATCTCGGTGGAGGTGCGCACTTCCTTGGCCACGGCGAAGGAACGCTGGAAGAGCTGGTGCAGCGTCGTCCCCAGGGTGCCGGCCACATCGGCCTGCCGCACGGCCTGCTTCATCTGGCCCAGGATCTGGGGTTCGCCCAGCACCATGGAGTCCAGCCCGCTGGCCACGCGGAAGGCATGGCGCGCCGCGTGGCCGCCTTCGAGCACATAGGTGTGATGCTGAAGCTGGCTGGCGCTCACGCCGCCCAGTTGGGCGAACCATTCCAGCGTGGGCGCCACCAGCTCGGGCGAGGCGGCACAGTAGAGCTCGGTGCGGTTGCAGGTGGAGACGAGGGCCGCTTCCCGGGTGTGCTGCAAGCGCTCGCGCAACTGGCGCAGCAGCGGGGGGAGCTGCTCGGGCGTGAACGCGAAGCGCCCGCGCAGGTCCAGCGGTGCGCTCGTGTGGTTCAGGCCCAGGGCAATGACGCTCATGGGGCCGATTATAAAATTCGGCGCTTTGGGCCGCAGCCGGCCGGCCGCCGGGTCTTCTTGACGCACGTCAATCGTCTCCTATGGGTTTCCTCGACGCCCTGTGGCACCTGCTCAACTTCTTCGCCCCGGCCCTGGGTCTGGCGGCGACGGCCACGGTGCTGAGCAAGCTGCTGTGGTGGCGCCGGCTGCGCGGCGTGGCCTGGACTCGCCTGCTGGGCTGGAGTGCGGCAGCGGCCACCGCCGCCTTGCTGGGGGGGCTCGTCGTGGGGGGGGCCGACGGCCGTGTGGCCACCTATGCCGCCATGGTGCTCGCCACGGCCCTGGCCCTGGCCTGGGCTGGCTTTGGTGGGCGCACGCATGGCTGAGCTCGAACTACTCTGGCTCGGGCTCTTCCTGGGGGTGGCCGCCATGGCCCTGGCCTACGCCACCGGCGAGGCGCTGATGCGCGGTGACGCCGTCAATGCCTGGTACGCGCTGCATGTGGTGATGATGGTGCTGTACCAGCTCGCGCAACTGGGTTATGCCAAGCCCGTTATGGGCGCCCAGGATCCGGCGATGGCGCAGGCGGCGCTGCTGGTGTCGGGCACCTTGCTGGCCGCCGTGAGCCTGCTGTTCGCCCGGCGGGTGCTGCCGCGGGCCCTGGGCAACCGGCGGGCCGACCGCTGGGCGGTCGTGGTCGCGGCCTTTGGCGTGGCACTCACCGCGGGCTACGTGGTCTGGCCCGAGCTGGCCCGCGAGCCTTCGGTCGCGCTGGCCCAGCGGGCCTACTACCTGCTGGCGCTGCTGTCGGTGGTGTTCCTGCTGTGGGCCTTGCGCGGCGTGCGGCTGCCCTATATCGGCTGGTATGCGGCGGCCTTCCTGGCGGCAGCCGCGGGAGTGGCACTGGAGTCCGCGACCGAGCGGGGTTGGCTGCCGGCGGGGGGCTGGTGGGACCGCTACGGCATGCTCGCCGGCGCGGGGCTGGAGATCCTGATCCTCACCTATGCGTTGAACTTCAGCGCCCGCGACCTGTTGCGCGACCCTGGCGAGCGCCGCGACGGCGCCCGCCTGGACCGCTGGACCGGCCTGCTGCATGGCGGCGAACTGCCGGGCCTGCTGATGTCGCTGGCGGTGCGTTCGCTGCGCATGAACACCTATGGCGCCGTGGTGATGCTGCGCCTGGCCAACCTGGAGGACCTGCAGCGCGCCCACGGGGCCCAGGTGACCGAGGCGGCGATGAGAGCCTGTGCCCGCGTGCTGCGCGAGGTGTGCAGCCCGGCCGACATTCCACTGCGCCTGGACGATGCGCGCTTCGTCGTCGTGCTGGAGCAGGTGCAAAGCCGCACCGAGGCCCAGGCCCTGGCCCAGCGCATCCTGGAGCTGGGCCTGCAGCACCATCCTGAATTGCCGCCGCTGGAGCGGTTGCACCTGCATGCGGCCATTGCCTGCATCCCGCAGGACCTCAAGGGCCGCCCTCAGACCCTGATCGACCGGCTGGACCAGGCCGTCGGGCAGATCCGCCGCGGCAGCGGGGCGCTGATCCGCAGCCTCTGATCCTGGGGGCCGCCTCAGCAGGCCGTCGCGGCTTCCTTCACCACCACCTCGCCGCGCAGCGAGTGCGGCAGGGCAGACGTGATCCGCACGTCGATCATCTGGCCCACCAGCCGGGCCGCGTTCGGGCCGCCGGGGAAGTTGACGATGCGGTTGCACTCGGTGCGGCCCATGAGTTCGCTGGGATCCTTCTTCGACGGGCCTTCCACCAGGATGCGCTGCACCGTGCCCACGCGGCTGTCGCTGATGCGACGCACATTGGCTTCGAGCGTGGCTTGCAGGTGCTGCAGCCGCCTGAGCTTCACCTCCTGCGGTGTGTCGTCGTGCAGGGTGGCCGCCGGCGTGCCGGGACGGGGGCTGAAGACGAAGCTGAAGCTCGCATCGAAGCCCACGTCCTCGATGAGCTTCATCAGCTTGGCGAAGTCATCCTCGGTCTCGCCGGGGAAACCCACGATGAAGTCGCTCGACAGGCTGATGCCGGGCCGCACGGCGCGCAGCTTGCGGACGGTGCTCTTGTACTCCAGCGCGGTATAGCCCCGTTTCATCGCCGAGAGGATGCGGTCGGAGCCGTGCTGCACCGGCAGGTGCAGGTGGTTCACGAGCTGAGGCAGCTTGGCGTACGCATCGATGAGGCGCTGCGTGAACTCGTTGGGGTGGCTCGTGGTGTAGCGGATGCGTTCGATCCCCGGGATCTCGGCCACGTACTCCAGCAGCAGCGCAAAGTCCGCGATCTCGGCGGTGTCGCCCATCTTGCCGCGGTAGGCGTTGACGTTCTGCCCCAGCAGCGTCACTTCCTTGACCCCCTGGTCGGCCAGACCGGCCACCTCCACCAGCACGTCCTCGAAGGGGCGCGAGACCTCCTCGCCGCGGGTGTAAGGCACCACGCAGTAGCTGCAGTACTTCGAACAGCCTTCCATGATGGAGACGAAGGCCGAGGCGCCCTCCACGCGGGCGGGCGGCAGGTGGTCGAACTTCTCGATCTCGGGGAAACTGATGTCCACCTGCGGGCGGTTCTGCGATTCACGGCGCGCCAGCATCTCCGGCAGGCGGTGCAGGGTCTGCGGGCCGAAGACCACGTCCACATACGGGGCGCGCTCGATGATGGCCGCACCCTCCTGGCTGGCCACGCAGCCGCCCACGCCAATCTTCACGCCCTTTTTCTTCAGGTGCTTGACGCGCCCGAGGTCGGAGAACACCTTCTCCTGCGCCTTCTCGCGCACCGAGCAGGTGTTGAAGAGGATGAGGTCGGCCTGCTCGGGGTCATCGGTGGGCACATAGCCTTGCGCCGCGCCCAGCACGTCGGCCATCTTGGCCGAGTCGTATTCGTTCATCTGGCAGCCGAAGGTCTTGATGTAAACCTTCTTGGGGGTCGCGGAACTGCTCATGGCCCCTCCTTTCAGCGCTGGGTCCAGGTCTGCGAGATCGGCTCGAAGTGCCAGGTCCGGGCCTCCTCGGGTGTGCGCGGCCAGGGCTTCTTCAGCTCGTCTTCGCGCAGGATCCAGACGTCCTTCACGAAGCCTTGGTGGTCCAACGTGTAATGCACGACGGCCTTGGTGCCGATCAGGGCGCCCGACAGCAGCAACAGGTTGTTGGTGCCGCGGATGCGCGAGGCCGGCACCATACGAGCCGGCTGGCCGTTGAGCAGGACCTCGGGAGGCTGCCCGAAGACCATCTCGCCGCGCAAGGCCGTGGCAGGGAACTGGCGCGCCACGACGGCCTGGGCCTGGGCGACGAGGGTGGCGGCCGACAGGGTCAGGCCGATCAGCACACAGCGAAACATGGTGTAGATCCAGGGGCTGCGGTGGTTGACGGAATTGCGGCCAAGAAGTATGCGTCCTGCGCCGCCGAAACGAAAACGGCCCCAGTGGCGAAGACTGGGGCCGGGACTCTGGTGGCGCTTCAGGGACTCGAACCCCGGACCTGCGGATTATGATTCCGTCGCTCTAACCGACTGAGCTAAAGCGCCTAGAGCCCGCCATTATAGACAGCTCCTGAACCGATTGCCAAGGGTTGGCGGACGCTGTCGCCCCATTATTTAACGCAAAAAGTAATAAGTAACGGACTATATATTCGTTCTCTTTCTGATGGCGCCTCGATAGCATCGTCTCCCTGCAGTGTTTTGAGACGGATCGCAGTCATGCACACAGTCTGGATGGTTGGCTCGGGGCTTGCATGCCCGCAGGAGTTGGCATGAGCATCGAGGTGCGCAACCTCTACAAGGCCTTCGGCAAGACGGTGGTGTGCGACCACCTGAACCTGGACATCCCCTCGGGCGAGCTGGTGGCCCTGCTCGGCCCCTCGGGATCGGGCAAGACCAGCCTGTTGCGCATCATTGCCGGGCTGGAGCGGCCCGATGCGGGCACGGTGCATTTCCATGGCGAGGACGCCACCGAGGCCGATGTGCGCGAGCGCAACGTGGGCTTTGTGTTCCAGCACTATGCCCTGTTCAACCACATGACGATCTTCGAGAACGTGGCCTTCGGCTTGCGTGTGCGCCCGCGGGCCACGCGGCCCAGCGAGGAGCAGATCCGCAAGAAGGTGACGCAGCTGCTGGAGCTGGTCCAGCTTGACTGGATCGCCGACCGCTATCCCCACCAGTTGTCGGGCGGGCAGCGCCAGCGCATCGCCCTGGCGCGTGCGCTCGCGGTGGAACCCAAGGTGCTGCTGCTCGACGAGCCCTTCGGTGCGCTGGACGCCAAGGTGCGCAAGGAACTGCGCCGCTGGCTGCGCCGGCTGCACGACGAGGTCCACCTGACCAGTGTCTTCGTCACGCACGATCAGGATGAGGCCATGGAGGTGGCCGACCGCATCGTGGTGATGAACCACGGTCGCATCGAGCAGCAGGGCACGCCCGACGAGGTCTATGACCACCCGGCCACACCCTTCGTGCTGCAGTTTCTGGGCGACGTGAACCTCTTCCATGGCCGTTTTGGCCATGCGCCGGGCGGGGCCACCGCGGGTGACGAGGTGAGCTATGTGCGTCCCCACGAACTCGATATCGTGGGCCAGCCCGAGGAGGGCACCTTGCCGGTGACGCTGTCGCAGACGCTGACCGTGGGCCCCAACACCCGCATCGAGTTCAAGCGGCTGGACGACGGCTGTTATGTCGACGTCGAGATGCCGCGGGCCCGGTTCGCGGCGCTGCGCGAGCAGCTCGGCCTGGCCCCCGGCAGCACCGCCTACCTGAAGCCGCGCCGTGTGACGCGCTTTCAGGCCGAAGCCGCCTGATCTTCCCTGTTCCAGGAATCCCAAGGATCGTCATCATGTTCAAGCAGTTCTTGCGCGCCGGCCTCGTGGCTGCCGCCTTCGCCGCCGCCCCGGGTGCCTGGGCCCAGTCCAGCCCCACCCTTCTGAATGCGTCGTACGACATCGCCCGCGAACTGTTCGCGGCGATCAACCCCAAGTTCGTCGAGCACTGGAAGAAGAAGACCGGCCAGGACGTGAGGATCGACCAGTCGCATGCCGGCACTTCGCGCCAGGCCCAGGACATCATCCAGGGCAAGAAGGTCGACACCGTCACCTTCAACCAGGCCACCGACATCGACATTCTGGCCAAGCGCGGCCTGGTCTCGGCCGACTGGACCAAAAAGTTCCCGAACAACGCTTCGCCCTACTACAGCACGATCGCCTTCCTGGTGCGCAAGGGCAATCCCAAGAACATCAAGTCCTGGGACGACCTGGTGCGCGAGGACGTGAAGCTCATCTTCCCCAACCCCAAGACCTCCGGCAACGCGCGCTACACCTACCTGGGCGCCTGGCTCTATGCGAACGAGAAGTTCAAGGGCAATGAGGCGCAGGTGCGCGACTTCGTCGCCCGGTTGCTGGCCAACGTGCAGAACTTCCCCACCGGCGGCCGCGGCGCCACCGTGGCCTTCGCGCAGAACAACCAGGGCGACGTGTTGCTGACCTTCGAGTCCGAGGTGATCAACATCTCCCGGGGCGACGAGTTCAAGGCCCTGGGCCTGGAGGTGGTGGTGCCGCCGGTGTCGGTGCTGGCCGAGTTCCCCGTGGCGGTGGTGGACAAGGTGGTCGATGAAAAAGGCACCCGTGCCCTGGCCACCGAATACCTCAACTTCCAGTACACCCGCGAGATCCAGTTGCTGCTGACCGCATTCAACTACCGCGTGCACGAGCCCACGGTGGTCAAGGCCACGGCCGACAAGTTCCCGCCGATCCGCCTGATCGACCCCGTCAAGGTGCTGGGCCCGTGGGACAAGATCAGCGAGACCCACTTCGCCTCGGGCGCCATCCTGGACCAGTTGCTCGCCCGCCGTCGCTGATCCCGTCACCATTCTTCCGACCCGAGCGGGCCCGTGACGGGCCTGCCTTGCCATGGCCGTTATCGCTTCCCGTCCGCTGCTGCTCATCCGACCCGCCGTGCTGCCGGGCTTTGGGCCAAGTCTGGGCATCAGCAGCTTTTACATCACGCTGGTCATCCTCTTTCCGGTGTCGGCGCTGCTGGCCTACTCGGCCGAGCTGAGCCTGGCGCAGTACTGGCAGGCCGTCACCGATCCGCGCGTGCTGGCCAGCTACCGCGTCACGCTCGGGGCCGCGCTGTACGCCACCGCGGCCTCGGTGCTGATCGGACTGTTGCTGGCCTGGGTGACGGTGCGCTACGACTTTCCAGGCCGCCGTCTGCTCGACACCCTGATCGACCTGCCCTTTGCCCTGCCCACCGCGGTGGCGGGCTTGACGCTGGCCGTGCTGCTGGCTCCCACCGGCTGGGTGGGGCAGTGGTTCGAGCTGGCGGGCCTCAAGATCGCCTATGCCTACCCGGGGATCGTGGTGGCGATGACCTTCACCAGCCTGCCTTTCGTGGTGCGCACCATCCAGCCCGTGCTGCAGGATCTCGGCCCCGAGGTGGAGGAGGCCGCCCGCACCCTGGGAGCTTCGCGTGTGCAGATCTTCTGGCGTGTGATCCTGCCCACACTGATCCCGGCCGTGGTCACCGGAGGCGCCCAGTCCTTCATCCGCAGCCTCGGTGAGTTCGGTGCGGTGGTGATGATCGCCGGCAACATTCCCTTCCAGACCGAGGTCAGCTCGCTGATGATCTTCGTGCGGTTGCAGGAATACGAGTACCCGGCGGCTGCGGCGATCGCCACGGTGATCCTGCTGACCTCTTTGCTGCTGATGTTCGGCCTGTACGTGCTGCAGGGCCGTGTGCTGCGTTGGCAAAGGAGCGCCGGATGAAGCGACCGCAACACGCACATCAATGGGCGCTCATCGCCCTGGGCGTGGGCGCAGCGGCGCTGCTGCTCGTGTTGCCGCTGGTGCTGATCTTCACCCAGGCGCTCAGCGGCGGCTGGTCGCTGCTGGCGGCCAACCTGTCCGAAGGCTACATGCGCCATGCCCTGAGCCTGACCCTGCTGGTGGCCGTGCTCACCGTGCCCGTCAACCTGGTCTTCGGTATCGCCCTGGCCTGGTGCGTCACGCAGTACGAATTCCGCGGGCGGCGGCTGCTCACCACGCTGATCGACATTCCTTTCGCCACCTCGCCGGTGGTGGCCGGCATGTGCTACCTGGTGGTCTATGGCATGGAAGGGCTGCTCGGCCAGTGGCTGGCCTCGCACGACATCCAGATCATCTTTGCCTGGCCGGGCATCGTACTGGTTACGATCTTCATCACCTCGCCCTACGTGGCGCGTATCCTCATCCCGCTGATGCAGACACACGGCAACGACGAGGAGCATGTGGCGCTCACGCTGGGGGCCAACGGTTGGCAGATCTTCTGGCGTGTGACCCTGCCCAAGATCCAGTGGGCCCTGCTCAACGGGGTGGTCACGACCAACGCGCGTGCCGTGGGCGAGTTCGGCTCGGTGGCGGTGGTCTCGGGCACGATCATGAACCAGACGCTGACGCTGCCCCTGCTGGTCGAGCAGCTCAACAATGACTACAAGGTGGCTGCCGCCTTCACGGCGGCAGCCCTGCTGGCGTGCATGGCCCTGCTGAGCTTGCTGCTCAAGAGCGTGATGGAGTGGCGCCAGGAGCGGCTGCAAGCGCTGGCGCTGAGCCGCTGAGCCGCTGAGCCGCTGAGCCGCGGATCCCGGCGCCGGCCTGAACGCCGCTCTCTACACACAACTTTACGTACGCCGCACAGCATCGATACCGTGGCGGCGCACAGTCACGCTCATGGACACCGGGCATGGGGCCCGGCAGCAACCAGGAGTCAGCGCATGAGCATGATGGATTCGATTTCTCTGTGGTGCAGGCGAGCAGGCGCCGTCGGTGTGGCTACCGTCGCGCTGGTGGCCGCTTCGGCGGCCGTTGCGGCGCCCCCCGACGCCGGGCGTGACGAACCACGCGGGCTTCGAGCGGCCATGCACGAAGGGGGGCTCTATGGCGGCATGGGCTTGCGGTTGGGCGCCGATCCGCAGCACGTGGATCGTATGGTCGATCGGATGGCGCGGGACTTGGAGCTCAATCAAGAGCAAACAAACCAGATCCGGGCCATCGCGCGCGCTGCAGCGCAGGAGCTTCAAGGTCAGCGTGAGAAGATGCGACTGCTGAGGGAGCAGGCGGCGCGCGTGTGGACGCAGCCCCAGGTCGATGCAACCGCCGTGGAGTCGATGCGGCAACAACATATCGCCTTGATGGACGAACGCAGCCGTCGCATCAGCCGCGCCTTGCTGGAAATCAGCGCCGTGCTGACGCCACAGCAGCGCACCCAACTCGTGCAGCGCCTGCAGAACCACCGGCATGAGCGCAGGCATGAGCGTCGCGAGGGGATGCACCGGCCTGCTGCGCCGGCGCCGGTTCGGTGACCGACGGCACCGGGCCGGTGGACGCAGCGCCTGGCGATGCTGCTCGTGCTGCGTGCCGCGGCCCGGCGCTATGCTGTGCGGCCAATGACGTGCGCTGAGGAAATGCCGATGTCTGCACACCTGCTGCTCATCGACGACGACACCCGCCTGACCGGCATGGTGGGCGACTACCTGCGTCAGGCCGGC
>NZ_JBKBVU010000014.1:0-16147 GCF_046289365.1 Caldimonas sp.
CGGCCAGTCGGCCACGCTGGCCTCGTCGGCACGGGCCAGCGAGCGCGCGTACCAGTTCTGCACCGGCATCAGCCCGCCCCCCAGCTCGAAGCGGCCAGTGGTCGCCCCCAGCACGTTGCGCTCGGCATGGCAGGCTGCGCAATGGCCCAGGCCACGCACGAGGTAGGCGCCGCGGTTCCAGGCCGCATCGCGCGAGGCATCGGGCTCGAAGCGCTGCGGGGTGAAGAAGAGCGCGCGCCACACGGCCAGCGCCGCCTGGGTGTTGACCGGAAAGCGCAGCTCGTGCGGCTTGTTGGCCTGCGCGACCGGCGGCAGGCTGCGCAGCCAGGCATAGAGGGCATCGCTGTCTTCGCGCGTGAGCAACGTGTAGTGCGCATACGGGAAGGCCGGGTAGAGCAGGCGGCCATCACGCGAGCGGCCATTGCGCATCGCGCGCCAGAAATGATCGGCGCTCCAGCGCCCGAGGCCCGTGGCCTCGTCGGGCGTGAGGTTGCCGGCGAAGACGGTGCCAAACGGCGTGGGAATGCCATGCCCCCCCGCATAGGGAGCACCACCGCGCTCGGTGTGGCAGCTTGCGCAGTTGCCGGCCAGGGCAAGGTAGCGGCCCCGCTCCACCTGGGCGGCGTCGAGCACGGCCGGCGGCTCGGTCTGGCGAATCGGATCTTCGCCGCGCAGGTTCAGGACGATGACCCCGGCCGCCAGCAGCAGCATCAGGACGAGCAGGCTGCCCAGGGAGATCAGCAGGCGCTTCATCGACGCGCCTCCTGGGGGGCCGGCACCCCGCCACAGTCGATCGGCAGCGGCCGGGTCAGCGTGGGCTCGGGCCGGGCGGGCGTGGGCAGGGGCTGGTTGGCCAGCCAGCCCGAGACGGCACTGATGTCCTGCTCGTCCAGGGCCTTGGCGATGCGGGCCATGCAGTCGGGCTCGAAGGCGCGGCGCGTGCCCACGCGCCAGGCACCGAGCTGGGCGTTGAGGTAGTCGCGCGGCAGGCCCAGCAGACCGGGCAATGCGGGCGCGATGCCCACCAAGGTCTGCCCGTGGCAGCTTGCGCAGGCCGGAATGCCACGCGCTGGGTCGCCCACGCGCACAAGCTGCTCGCCGCGCGATCGCTGCAATGGCGTCAACGCGATCGGAGGCGTGGGAGGGTACGGCAGATCCAGCGCCGCGAAGTGGCCGGCGATCTCGCGCAGGTAGTCATCGCTCAGGTGCTGCAGCAGGTGACTCATCGCGCCGTACTGACGGCGCCCGTCGCGGAAGTGCAGCAACTGGTGGTACTGGTACAGCGCGGGCTTGCCCGCAATACGCGGGAAGTAGCCCTCGCGCGTGGCGCGCCCCTGGGCACCATGGCAAGCCACGCAGGCCTGCACGCGGGCGGCCATCGAAGCCGGATCGGGGCGGTCGATGGGCTGAGCCTGAGCCACGACCCCTGCCATGCACAGCAAGGTCGCCGACAGCCTCAGCCCCTTGAGAAAGCGGGGCACGGCAGACATGGGCCAAGTCTAGCCAGCCTCAGCCCCTTCCTCCCACGGGCGAGAACCTGCGGACACCGGGCCGGGCTCACAGGTCGAAGAACACCGTCTCCTGGTCGCCCTGCATGTGGATGTCGAAGTGATAGACCACGCCGCCGGGCTGCACCTCGCGGCGCGCGATCAGCGTGGCGCGGCGTTGCGCCGGCACGGCCTGCAGCACGGCGTCCTTGGCGTTGGCCGCGGCTTCGTCTTCGAAGTACAGGCGCGTGAAGGCATGGCTGAGCAGGCCCCTCATGAAGACGATGACGTCGATGTGCGGAGCCTCGCCGGCCACCGCGCCGGGCTTCACGGTGGTGAAGGCAAAGCGCTGTTGTGCATCGGTGCCGGTGCCGCAACGGCCGAAGCCGGTAAAGCCCCAGGCCTTGGCCTGTTCGGCGCTGGTGACCTCGCGCCCCCGGGCGTCGAGCTGGGCGATCTCGATCATCGCGTCGTTGATGGGCTGACCCGCTCCGTCGAGCACGCGGCCGGTCACCGTGATGTGCTCGCCCTCGGCCTGCGGCTGGGCCAGCACCGGGGAGTAGGCGCTGCCATGGTCATAGAAGTACTGGCGCGGCGTCAGGCCATAGGCGAAATAGGGGCCGACGGTCTGGGAAGGGGTCTGTCCAAGCACAGAGCTCATCGCGGTGTCTCCATCGGCGTTTCGTTCGGGCCGCGCAAGACGATGTCAAAGACATAGCCCAGCGCGAAGTCGGGTTCGGTCACGTCGAGCGAAAACTTCGAGATCAGTCGGTCGCGCGCACGCTCGGGCGTGCCCTGGAAGATGGGGTCGAACGCGAGCAGCGGGTCGCCGGGGAAGTACATCTGCGTGACCAGGCGGCTGGCGAAGTACTCGCCAAAGAGCGAGAAATGGATGTGGTTGGGCCGCCAGGCATTCGGATGATTGCCCCAGGGATAGGCCCCGGGCTTGATGGTGTAGAACTTGTAGCGGCCCTCACTGTCGGTGAGCGTGCGCCCGGCGCCCAGGAAGTTGGGGTCAAGCGGTGCGTCGTGCTGGTCGACCTTGTGCACGTAACGACCGGCGGCATTGGCCTGCCAGATCTCGATCAGGGTGTTGCGCACCGGTCGGCCGCGCTCGTCGAGCACGCGGCCGGTGACCACGATGCGCTCGCCCAGCGGCGCACCGTTCTTCGCGGCATTGCGCGTGAGGTCGTGGTCCAGCGCGCCGATGGCGTCGTGGCCGTACACCGGCGCGCGCAGCTGGCGCAACTGGTCCTTCATCGGCAGCAGCGGCTTCGTGGGGCCGCGCAGTACGGTGGACTTGTAATCGGGGTGGAGATAGGGGGGGTGGCTGTCCCAGTCTCGGGGGCGCAGCGTCACGGTCTCGCTCATCGGGGGAGTCTCCTCGTGGGGCTGTCAGGGGTGACAAACGTCAAAACTCTAAGCATCACCAATGGTTATGTAAATTGAAGTCTCGTTCGATAATTCATTCAAAGGAGTTATCGAATGAACCTGCCCCGAGCCCACCGCCTGCAACTGCGTCACTTGCACTGCTTCCTGGCCGTGGCGCGGCTGGGGCATCTGGGACGGGCGGCGCAGGCGCTGGCCATCAGCCAGCCCGCAGTGACCAAGACCCTGGCCGACCTGGAAGACCTGCTGGGCCTGCGCCTGTTCGAACGCGGCCGGCGCGGTGCGCGGCTCACGCCCGCCGGCCAGGGCTTCCTGCGACATGCCAGCCAGGTGATGGCTGCGCTGGACCAGGCGTTGGAGAGCGTGGCCCCCGGCCAAGCCCCCACCGTGCTGCGCCTGGGCGCACTGCCCACCGTGGTGAATGCCATCGTGGCTGCCGGCCTGCGCTCGCCGGACCTGCCCGGCGGCACCACGGTGCGCATCGAGACCGGGGCGAACCACGAATTGCTGGCCCGGCTGCAACAGGGTGCGCTCGACGCCGTGGTGGGCCGACTGTCGGAACCCGAGCGGCTGCAGGGCCTGACCTTCGAGCACCTCTACGCCGAGCCGCTGATCGTTGCGGTCAGGCCCGACCACCCGCTACGGCACAAGCGCCGACCGACCCCCGCACACCTGGCGGTCCACGATTGGATCCTGCCGCTGGCCGACACGATGATCCGCCACAACGCGGACAGTTGGCTGCAAAGCCAGGGGGTGGTGCCGCAGGGCATGGTGTTCGAGACCCTGTCGGTGTCACTGGGCCGCGAGCTGGCCGCCAGCAGCGATGCGCTGTGGTTCACGCCGCTGGGCGCGGCCGAGGCCGACCTCGAGCGCGGCGTGCTGGTGCGCCTGCCGCTGACCCTGGCCGGCACCGAGGAGCCGGTGGGCTGGCTGATGCGCAGCGAGGCACAGCCTTCGCCAGCCCTGCAGGCGGTACGCGCGGCGGTGCGTGAGCAGGCGCAGCGACGACAGCGGCGGTGGTGAATCACCCCGGTGGTCGCCCGTCCACTCCCTCACCGCCCTGGAAGACCCGACTGTCGTACCGAATCGCGCTCAGGTCACGGCGCAAGCCTGCGTTGCCCGCCCCCTCACCACCCCACCCCCTTGCGCAGCGGCTGCCCGATGGCCTGGCGCACGGCCTGCGGCCTCGCCCCAGTTGATCGACAGGGGGGATGCAGGAGGCTGGAAAGCCGCTCCGCCGCCGGCCATCCCCACGATCGCACCAGCGACTCCGCCCGAGGCTGCCCTCACGCCCGTGGCAGCGAAGACATGACTCCCCTAGTACTGCCCAACATGCGAGGCGCTCAGACTCTTCGATGCCGCGCCACTTTCTGCAGCAGCTCGATCAGGATCGCGCGCTCGGCCTGGCTGAGATGGCGCAGCAGGT
This sequence comes from Caldimonas sp., assembly GCF_046289365.1. Taxonomy (NCBI): domain Bacteria; kingdom Pseudomonadati; phylum Pseudomonadota; class Betaproteobacteria; order Burkholderiales; family Sphaerotilaceae; genus Caldimonas; species Caldimonas sp. The sequence goes on from NZ_JBKBVU010000014.1 coordinate 4,303, forward strand.
CCTGCTCCATCGTGAGCGACACCTCGTAGGCCTTCTTCGCCAGGACCTGGCCCTTGCGGGTGAGGCGCACGTGCTGGGCGCGGCGGTCGGCCTCGCTGCGCACGCGGGTGATCAGCTCGCGTTCCTCCAGCCGGTCGAGCAAGATGGTGGTGTTGGGCGCCGACACGGCCAGCGCCTGGGCGAGCTGCTTTTGCGTGACGTCGGTGTTGTGCAGCACCAGCATCAGGATGGTGAACTCCACCGGGCGCAGCTGCAGCGGCTCGCCGATGTGCTTGAAGAAGATCTTGCGCGTGGGCACCTCGGCCTGGGCGAGCTGGTAGCCCAGCACATGGCGCAGGCAGGTCGCATCGAGGCCGTGGTGGATGGGGTCGCTGGCGGGCGGGCTGGTCATGGCCGCGCCAGTGTACTGGGCGTCGCGCCCGTCCAAGACCATGGTCTTCACCCGGGCTGGGACACCGGCAGCCTGGCCTGGCGTCGCCCCACCTGCTGCAGCCGCCAACCCGCTTCGGGCAGCAACCACTCCAGGCCGTAGCGTGCCGCATCGAACCGGGTGGCGTAGCCGGCATCGGCGCGGCGGGGGGCGGTACAGCGCGCCGTGCGCAACCAGGCCCAGCCCATCAGGACCCAGCCGAAGGCCTGCAGGTAATCGTCGGCCACGCGGTAGGCCCAGGTCGGGTCGTCCTGCCGGCCCACGTAGAGACGGGCCGTGGCCTCGCGCAAGGCATCCACCTGTGCCTGCAACACGGCCGCCAGAGGCTGCAGCTCGGGACCGTCGGCCCGCACCGGTTCGGCGCGGGCGGCCTCGATCTCCCGGTCGATCACGCCCATGACCTCGGCGAAGCGGTGGCAGCCATCCTCGAAGAGCTTGCGCTGCAGCAGGTCGATCGCCTGGATCTCGTTGCTGCCCTCGTAGATCATCGTGATGCGGCTGTCGCGCACCGCCTGCTCGATGCCGTGGTCGCGCAGGTAGCCGTGACCTCCCCAGACCTGCAGCGCCGCATTGACGGCATGGTGGGCCGTGTCGGTGAGAAAGGCCTTGACCACCGGGGTGAGGAACTCCACCAGCCGCCGGGCCCGTCCGCGCAGCGCTGGTTCGACGTGGTGCTCGGCCTCGTCCAGCCACACCGCCGTGGCCAGGGCCAGCAGGCGCTGGCCTTGAGCCAGGGCCTCCAGCCGCCACAACGTGCGCTGCACCGCGGGATGTTCGGCAATCGCGCTGGTGGGGCCGTCACGGCGGCCAGGCGCACGCGACTGATACCGCTGCTGCGCATAGCGCCAGGCATTCTGGCGCGCCATCTCCAGGTGGCCCAGACCCTGAACGCCCACCAGCAGGCGGGCGGCGTTCATCATCACGAACATCGCGGCCAGCCCGCGATGGGGCTCACCCACCAGCCAGCCCGTGGCGCCGTCGAAGCGCAGCACGCAGGTGGCGCTGCCGCGGATGCCCATCTTGTGCTCGATGCCGTCGCAATGCACGGCATTGCGCTGTCCGCCGGGCAGGATCTTCGGCACCAGCGCCAGCGACAAGCCCCGGCTGCCCGGTGGGGCATCGGGCAGGCGCACCAGCACGAGGTGCACGATGTTGTCGGTGAGGTCGTGTTCGCCGCCGGAGATGAAGATCTTGCTGCCGCTCACCTTCACTTCGCCGCCGGATTCGATGGCATCGGCCGCCACCCCGACGGGTTCGGCCCGTGTGCGCACCAGGCCCAGGTCCGAGCCGGCCTGGGCTTCGGTCAGGCACATCGTGGCCAGCCACTCGCCGCTGACGATGCGCGGCAGATAGCGCTGTTGCAGCTCGGGCGTGCCGTGCGAGCGCAGACACTCGTAGGCCCCATGAGCCAAGCCCGGGTACATGGCCCAGGCATGGTTGGCGCTGTGCAACATCTCGTTGAGCGCCAGATGCAGACCAAGAGGCAGCCCCTGCCCGCCCCACTCGGGGCTGCACGCCAGCGCCGGCCAACCGGCCTGGACATAGGCCCGGTAGGCCTGATGGAAGCCAGGCGGTGTGCGCACCTCGCCGCCGTGCCAGGTGCAGCCCTCGCGGTCGCCGATGGCATTCAGCGGCGCCAGCACGCCGGCTGCAAAGCGGCCGGCCTCTTCCAGCACCTGCCGCACGGTGGCGGCGTCGGCATCGGCATAGGGCGGCAGGCTCGCCCACCGCGCAGGGGCGTCCAGCAGGTCTTCCAGGACAAACTGCAGCTCACGCAGCGGCGGAATATAAGACCACATCGGGAACAGGACGCAAAACATGCTGGGGCACTTCTTGCCAGCAGACACCGCGGATCCGGCTCGGCCGGTCCGCGGGTGCCGCCCCCTCGAGGGGGGGCTGAACGCCGCGAAGTGCGCAGGGGGGGTCGTGAGCCCTCAAGCCTCCGGCTTGAAGCCCACGCGGTTCACGATGGGGCCCCACGCAGCATTCTCGCGTTTGACGGCTGCGGCCAGTTCGGCCGGCGTGGTCGCGCCCGCCTCCACGCCCAGTTGGGCGAAGGCCTCGATCACGTCGGGCGCACTCACCGCGGCCTTGATGGCTTGGGCGGCACGCTGCGTCACTTCCGCCGAGGCTTTGCCGGGCAGGAAGAAGCCGTACCACTCGTTCATCTCCAGCGCCTTGAAGCCCTGCTCGGTGTAAGTGGGCACCTGGGGCGCAAATCGCGAGCGCGTGGCCCCCGAGGTGGCGAGCAGGCGCAGGCGGCCGCTGGCCAGATGGGGCAGGTAGTCGCCCACCGGCGACGAGAAGGCCGCCACCTGGCCACCCAGCAGGTCCTGGATGCCGGGGGCCGAGCCGCGGTAGGGCACGTGGTTGAGCGGCACGCCACTTTCCTTGGACAGCAGGGCCCCCAGGAAGTGCGGCGGCGAGCCTGCGCCGGGCGACCCATAGTTGGCGCCCGCGGGGTTGGCCTTGGCCCACTCCAGGTAGCCCTTGATGTCCTTCACCGACTCGGGCACGGCCGGCCCCACGCCGAAACCGAAGACAATGGTGCCGGCCGTGCACACCGGGGTCACGTCGTCGGGTGTGTAGCTGAGCGAGCGGTAGATGTGCGGGTACAGCGTGATCATCGCTGCCGGTGTGAGCAGCAGATGGGCTCCGTCGTTGGGACTGCGCTTGAGTTCTTCGACCGCCAGCCGGCCGCCCGCCCCGGGCTTGTTCTCGACCAGGGCCACGCGCGCATAGCTGCCGCGCAATTTGTCGGCCACGCGGCGCGAGACCGCGTCGGTGGTGCCGCCGGCCGGAAAGCCGCACAGCACGCGCGCGGTGTCCAGGGGCTGGGCCAGGCTCGGCCCCGGGGCGAACCCGAGACCCGTGGCCGCGGCGGCACCGCCATAGGCCAGGAACTGTCTGCGATCGATCATGCTTGTCTCCTCTGTTGGGGGGGTCGATCAGGAATCGGACGGCCGCTTCAGCGCGGTGGCAGGCGCAAGGCGCCGTCCAGGCGGATGACCTCGCCGTTGAGCGAGGCGTTGGTGACGATGTGCGCGGCAAGCCGGGCAAACTCCTCGGGCTTGCCCAGGCGCTTCGGGAAGGGAATGGAGGCGGCCAGCGACTGCTGCACCTCCTGGGGCAACTCGTGCAGCAGCGGCGTGAGGAAGAGCCCCGGCGCGATCGTGCACACGCGCACGCCGAACTGGGCGAGGTCACGCGCCAGCGGCAGCGTGAGCGAGACGATGCCGCCCTTCGACGCGGCATAGGCCTCCTGACCCACCTGGCCATCGTAGGCCGCCACCGACGCCGTGTTGACGATCACCCCGCGCTCACCGTCGTCCAGCGCTTCGAGCTTGAGCATCTGCGCGGCCACGAGGCGGATCACGTTGAAGGTGCCCACCAGGTTGACGTTCACGATGCGCTGGAAGTCTTCGAGGGGCATGGGCGTGCCGTCCTTGCCCACCAGGCGCCGCGCACCGCCGATGCCCGCCACGTTCATCAGCATGCGCGCAGGGCCGTAGGCTTCGCGGGCGGCATCGAGCGCGGCGTTCACGCTCGCGCTGTCAGTGATGTCACAACGCAGCGCCAGGCCGCCGATCTCGGCCGCCACGGCCTTCGCCGCCGCCTCGTTGATGTCGAGCACGGCCACCTTGGCGCCACGCCGGGCCAGTTCGCGGGCGGTTTCGGCGCCCAGGCCCGAGCCGGCGCCCGTCACGAGCGCTGCCAATCCGGAAATCTTCATCGTCGGTCCTGCCAGTCCTTGCGGGGAAGAATCACATCGGGGTCGCCGGCCTGGCCCCGGTACAGCGCCTCGACCAGCGCTTCGCGGCAACGCAGCACCGCGCGTTGGTTGATCGAGCCCTTGTCGGTGATCTCGCCCTGGTCGATCGAGGGGGGCTCGACGAGCACATGGGCACGCGCCACCCGGTTGGCGCTGCCGGTGCCCTCGCGCCACAGACGATCGACCAGCGCCTGGAAGAATTCGCGCACCACCGGGTGATGCAGCACCTCGGGCACTGGCACGTGGGTGCCCAATCCAGCCAACTTGCGGCATTCGTCCACGCGGGGGAAGACCAGCATGCCGATCTCGTCGCGGTTCAGGCCCGTGATCACGGCGTCCTGCACGCAGGGCGCCCCCAGCGCGATGATCCTCGCGCGCAGCGGGCCCACGCTGACGAAGGTGCCGGTGGAGAGCTTGAAGTCCTCGGCGATACGGCCGTCGAAGAGCAGACCCTTCTGCGGATCGGCCGGGTCCACCCACTTTACGGCGTCGCCGGTGCGGTAGTAGCCCTCCTCGTCGAAGGCCTCGGCGCTGAGCTCCGGTTGACGCCAGTAGCCCGGCATCACGTTGGGGCCACGGAAGCGGATCTCGGTCTTGCCATACCGGGCATCGCCGTCGGGCACGAGCTTCACCTCCACGCCCGGGCAAGGCAGGCCGATGTGGCCCGAGCGCACTTCGCCCGCTCTGAGCGCAAAGGTGCATGAAGGTGCGGTCTCGGTCATGCCCAGGCCGGTGAAGATCGGGATGCGTTCGCCCACGGTGCGCTCGGCCAGGCGGTCGAGCTGGTCCCACACGGCCTGGCTCAAGCCCGCGCCGGCGAACATGAAGGCCTTGACCCTGCGGAACAGCGACTCACGCAGCACCGCGTCGTCTTCCATCGCCGCGGCGATCTCCTCGAAACCCTTGGGCACGTTGAAGTACATCGTGGGCGAGATCTCGCGCAGGTTGCGCAGCGTCTCGGCGATTCCGGCTGCCGTGGGCTTGCCCTCGTCGATGTAGAGCGTGCCACCGTTGTAGATCGCAAGCCCCGTGTTGTGGTTGCCGCCAAAGGTGTGGTTCCAGGGCAGCCAGTCCACGAAGACCGGCGGCTCGTCGGCCAGAAAGGGAAAGGCCTGGCGCTTCATCTGCTGGTTGGCGCAGAGCATGCGCTGGGTGTTGACCACCCCCTTGGGTGCCTTGGTGGACCCCGAGGTGAAGAGGAACTTGACGATGGTGTCGGGCCCGACCTTGGCGTGAGCGGCCTCCACCTCGGCGCCGGGCGCCGTGTCGAGCAGCGCGGCAAAGGGCGTGACGCGCCGGCCGGGAAGCTGGCCCTCGGTGAGGACCACCTCCACGTCCGGCCCGACCACCGCCTCGATGGCGCGGCCAAAGCGCGCGTCGGACGCGAACACCAGGCCTGGCGTGACGGTGTCCAGGATGTGGCGCAGCTTGCCGAAGTCCTGCGACACCAGCGAGTACGCCGGCGAGACCGGTGTGTAGGGGATGCCGGCCCACATCGCCCCCAGCGCCAGCGTGAGATGCTCCAGGTCGTTGTCGGACAGGATGGCCACCGGGCGCTGCGGCGACAGCCCGCGCAGCACGAGCGCCTGGCCCACGGCCTGGGCGCGCGCAAGCATCCGGTCGTAGCTCAGGTGACGCCAGGGGCCGCGCGTGCCGTCGGGCCGCCGCTCGCGCTGGGCGACCAGCGTGCGGTCGGGCGCCACGCGGGCCCAGTGCTCCAGGCGGTCGGTCAGACGCGCCGGGTAGGGCTGCAAGGCCTCGGTGGAGCGCAGCACGACGCTGCCATCCGGTCGGCGCTCCACGGTGGCCGACAGGCAAGCCCCGACCGGCGTGGCACGGTAGCGCGTCATGACTTGCCCACCTTGCCCGCCTTGCCTTCCAGGAAGGCGCGCATGCGGTCCTTGGCGGCCGGGTCGCCCTGGGCGATGGCCGCGGTGAGCGACTCGACGAACAAGCCCTGGGCCTGCGACATCTCGGCGATGCGCGGCAGGGCCTGCATCACCGCAAAGTTCGACAACGGCGCATTGCTGGCGATCCTGCGTGCCAGCTCCATCGCCTTGGCCACGCCCTGGCCGTCGCCCACGCGGTAGTGCGACAGGCCGGCGGCCTGCCCCTCGTCGGCGTCGAGCACACGCCCGGTGAGCATCATGTCGGTCATGCGCGACACACCGATCAGCCGCGGCACGCGCGCCGAGCCGCCGCCGCCGACGAAGAGGCCGCGCTGTCCTTCGGGCAGGCCGTAGAACGTGGAGTCCTCGGCCACGCGGATGTGGGTGGCTGCCGCCAGCTCCAGGCCGCCGCCCACCACCGCGCCGTGCAGCACGGCCACCACCGGCACGCGGCCGAACTGGACCTGCTCGAAAGCCGCATGCCAGGTGCGTGAATGCTCGATGCCCTCGGCCACGCTGCGCTCGGCCAGCTCGGACAGGTCGAGCCCGGCGCAGAAGTGCTCGCCCTCGCCGCTGAGCACCACGGCACGCGTGTTCTCGGGTAAGTGGATGAAGCAGGTGTGGAGCTGGGCCACCAGGGTGTCGCTCAGCGCGTTGCGCTTGGCCGGGCGGTTCAGGCGCACATGGGTCACCGGGCCGTCGTGCTCGATCTTGAGCAGATCAAGGGCGGCCAGCACGGCGTTGGAGGCGGTCTCGGAAGGCATGGGCATGATGTCGATCAATTGATTAACAAGAATAAGCAATTTGCCAAATCCTAGATCAAGGGTTTACCCGCGAACCAGATCCCAGACGCCCCGCCACAGATCTCAGATATCAGGGATTTCCCTGGCATTTCCGGGGGATGTGCGGGGTTACACCGGCCGATCCTGCCTCGCAGGCGTACGATCCCAAGGCTCACCATTTTTGTTACTTTATTGAAGTAATTGAGCCGCCATCCGGAGCCCGCCCGTGAAGACCGAAAACCTCATCGCGATCGACGTCCACACCCATGCCGAGGTGTCCTGCTGGAACCCCTATGACAGCTATGGCGAAGAGTACGACCGGGCCGCGGACAAGTACTTCCGCTCGAGCCGGCGCCCCACCATCGACGAGAGCATCGCCTACTACCGCGAGCGCAACATCGGGCTGGTGATGTTCATGGTCGACGCCGAGGCCCAGCTGGGCCGGCGGCGCATCCCGAACGAAGAGATCGCCGAAGCCGCCCAGAAGAACAGCGACATCATGATCGCCTTCGCCTCCGTGGACCCGCACAAGGGCAAGATGGGGGCGCGCGAGGCCCGCAAGCTGATCGAGGAGCACGGCGTCAAGGGCTTCAAGTTCCACCCCACGGTACAGGGCTTCCACCCCTACGACCGCATGGCCTGGCCGCTGTACGAAGTGATTGCCGAGCACAAGCTGCCGGCCATCTTCCACAGCGGCCATTCGGGCATCGGCTCGGGCATGCGCTGCGGCGGCGGGCTGCGGCTGGAGTACTCCAACCCCATGCACCTGGACGACGTGGCGATCCACTTCCCCGACATGCAGATCGTCATCGCCCACCCGTCCTGGCCCTGGCAGGATGAGGCGCTGAGTGTGGCCATGCACAAGCCCAATGTGTGGATCGACCTGTCAGGCTGGAGCCCCAAGTACTTCCCGGCCCAACTGGTGCAGTACGCCAACACCCTGCTGAAGGACCGCGTGCTCTTCGGCAGCGACTACCCGCTGATCACGCCCGACCGCTGGATGAAAGACTTCGAGGCAGCAGGCTTTCGCGACGAGGTCAAGCCACTGATCTTGAAGGACAATGCAAAGCGGCTGTTGGGCCTCGCGTGACGAGCAAGCCAGGCGGCCAAGACCCGTCGAGTGCGCTCAGACGTCCGACGAGGCCGCACCATCGCCGGAGACGGCGGCGCGCGCGCAAGCCACCTTGTGGAGCAACTCCAGCAAGATGGCATGCTCGCCCGCCGTCAAATGCGCAGCCATGGCCTGACGCTCGGCATCGAGGATGCGCTGCGTGGCCGCGCGTGCCAAAGCCTGCCCTTGCGGCGTGGCATACAGCAGCAGTGAACGCCGGTCGTTGGCGCTGGGTGTGCGCCGCACCAACCCTCGGGACTCCAAGCGATCGATCCACATCGTGATGTTGGGCGCCGTCACCGCCAGCGCCCGCGCCAGACGGGCCAGCGAGCCGCCGGGGTTCTCGACGATCAGCGTCAGCACGGTGTACTCCACCGGGCGCAATCCGAAAGGTTGCCCCACCTGGGCCTTGAAAACGGCGTCGGTGACGATGGCTGCTTGCGCCATCTGGTAACCCAGTACGTCATGCAGCCGGGCCTCTTCGAGACGGCCGGCCGGTGTGGTGTCTGCGCGATGAAACCGCTTGGAGGGCATGTCCCGGATTGTGCCGGCTCGCCAGACCTCTGCCCACATGATGCAGTAGCTGAACGATTCTTATGGGCACTTAGGGTAAGCACCCCTCTCGATCGCCCTGGTTATTAATTAACTTAACTAATGTTCAGGGCGAGCTCGCTCGTCATGAACGACTTGCATTCGACATCCAAGAAGGAGACAAACTCATGCCTGACTCGCCCATCCAACGGACCGCGATGGCCTGCGGCCTGGCCTTGTGGGCCCTGAGCTTCACCGCCTGCGGTGGCGGCTCTTCTGCGCAGCCGCAGATACCCCGGCTGAGCCCGGCCGTGCCGGCCACCTATGCGGGCGCCTGCGAGACCTTGTCCGACACGCTGGCCAGCCTGCCCAACACCCGCATCACGTCGGCTGCACTCGTCGCAGCGGGAAGCTTGAGCGTCGGAGGACAGCCCGTGGCCGAGCACTGCCTGGTCACGGGCCACATGTTCGAGCGCACCGGCCCCATCGATGGCGCCCGCTATGCCATCGGCTTCGAAATGCGTTTGCCGCGCGCGTGGAACGGGCGCTTTTTCTACCAAGCCAATGGCGGCCTGGATGGCAATGTCGTGACGGCCACCGGCAGCTTCGGCGGCGGACCACTCACCCACGCCTTGCATCAAGGATTTGCCGTGCTCAGCTCGGATGCAGGGCACAGCGCCTCGCAAAACCCCTCGTTCGGGCGTGATCCGCAAGCGCGCCTGGACTACGGCTATCAAGCCGTGGGCAAGCTCACCCCGATGGCCAAAGAGGCCATCCGGCGCGTCTATGGCAAGGCCCCTGATCGTTCGTACATCGGCGGGTGCTCCAACGGCGGGCGCCACGCGATGGTGGCTGCCGCCCGTTACGCGCAAGACTATGACGGTTATCTCGTCGGTGCGCCAGGCTTCAATCTGCCCTTGGCGGCCGTGGCCAACATCTGGGGGGCCCAGCGTTACGCCACCGTGGCCACCGATCCCACCAATCTGTCCACGGCCTTCACACCGGTGGAGCGGCAGCTCGTGGCTCAGGCCGTCTTGGATCGCTGTGACGCGCTCGATGGTGCCGTCGATGGTCTCGTGCAAGACACCACGGCCTGTCAAGCGGCTTTCGATCTGTCGCGCGATGTGCCCACCTGCACCGGTGCACGCGACGGCAGCTGTCTGAGCGCCGAGCAAAAGGCAGTCATCACCTCAGTGTTCGCAGGCGCCACCACCAGCGGCGGCACACGTTTTTACGCGAGCTTTCCTTACGACCCCGGTCTGAGCGGCAGCGGTGTGGGCTTTTGGGAGTTCACCGCGCCGCTGGCCCTCGACTCAGGCGCCGTGGGCATCGTGTTCAAGGCGCCGCCGGAAAATCCGGTGGGTTTCAACGGCCCGGCGTTTTCCTTGAACACACCCGTGGACACGCTGTACGAGTACATCCACAGCACCTCGCTGAGCTACACCGAATCGGCCATGAGTTTCATGACGCCGCCCAACCCCAGCCAACTGTCCACGCTGCGTGACCGGGGTGCCAAGATGCTCGTCTACCACGGGGTGGCCGACGCCATTTTTTCGGTCGACGACACCATCCGCTGGTATGAATCGCTCAGCGCCAACCATGGCGGCGATGCTTCCAACTTCGCACGCGTTTTCCGCGTGCCCGGCATGGGCCATTGCAGCGGCGGCCCCGCCACCGATCAATTCGACGTGATCACGCCTTTGGTGCAGTGGGTCGAACAAGGCATCGCACCGGATCGCATCGAGGCTCGCGCCCGCGGTGCTGGCAACCCCGGGGGTGTGAATGCCGAAGTGCCCGGCGAGTGGGCCCCCGATCGCAGCCGACCGCTGTGTCCTTACCCCCTCGTGGCCCGCTACGGCGGCTCGGGCAGTTTGGACAACGCCGACAGCTTCGTGTGTCGCTGAGGCCAGCCAGATCTTCCCCCCCAAATGAGCGGCAGGATGCGTGAAATTCTGCCGCACCCCCCGCATTGCGGGGCTCCACGATGGGCGCCAACGTCCGATACTGACATCGGGCAAGTCCACCCGAGTGTGGAAAGCCGGTGGCTCCAGGCCACCCGCTCATCCGGTTGCAAGGCAGTGCGCCAGCAGTCGGTCTTGCCCGCCAACACCTGTCGGCCCCCGGTTGGGGGCCGACGTCTTTTCGGTCGCTGGCCGCCTTACTCTTCCCCCCACGGCAGCATCAAAGTCACCATCAGCAGCGACTCGAACTCCTGGCGGAACCGGTCGGTGATGGCCTGCGGGTCGGGGCAGAGCTTGCGGTCGGTGATGAGGCCGAACTGCACGCCGCCGCCGTAGGAGAGGATGCTCAAGCCCATGCCGATGTCGCCGGACTGGGGCACCCAGAACATCACCTGTTCGAGCGTGGCGCCACAGAACTTGAGCGGCTCGCGCGGGCCGGGCACGTTGGTCATCACGGCCGTGGCCTTGCGGGCGAAGTAGTTCAGCAAGGTGTGCTGCACAGGCTTGATCAAAAGGCCTGCCATCGCCAGCACGGCAAAGGCCAGCAAGGGCTGGTAGCTGCCCTTGAGCTCAGCCATGCGCGCACGCACGGCCAACACGCGTTCGATGGGGTTGGCGATGCCGATGGGCAGCACCAGCGGCACCAGGCCGAAGCGGTTGCCGAGTTGATGGGCCTCGGCCAGCGGGCGCAGGTTCACCGGCACCATGACACGGATGTCTTTGCCCGTCGGGTCGTCGCCGTGCGCGGCCAGGTAGCGGCCGATGGCCCCGGCCGCGCAGGCCAGCACCACGTCGTTCACCGAGCAGCCCAGGGCCTTGCCGATGGCCTTCACGTCGTCCAGCGGCACAGGCTCGCCCCAGGCCACGCGCTTGGAAGGGCCGGGCTTGCCCTTCAGCCGTGTGGGCGAGTCGTCGCTCATCAATGCAATGGCGGCGGCATCGCTCACCACCTGCACGCCCATGCGCGCGAGGTCGATCGATCCCTGCAGCGGCAGGCCAGGATGGGCCATCAGCTCCATCGACTTGGCCATGCCCTGGCCGGTCAGGCCGATGGCCTTGACCGTGACGTCGGTCAGGGGCTTGAGCACGGCGTCGCTGAGCCAGTCGCGCTCGTCGTCGGGCCGCGGCTCGCGCAGCTTGGGCAGGCTGCCGCCATCGGTGAGCGAGAGCATCACCGTGATGAGCGCGATGCCGTCGGCGATGCAGTGGTGGATGCGCGCGATCAGCACGCTGCCGCCGTCGAAGTCTTCGACCAGACGCAGCTCCCACAGCGGGTGGGCCGGGTCCAGTGGGGTGGCGGACAAGTCGGCGATGCGAGCCCTCCAGGCCTGCCCCGGCGACCGCTCGCGCCGCGACGACGACCGCCAGC
>NZ_JBKBVU010000014.1:16157-36416 GCF_046289365.1 Caldimonas sp.
GGGTTTTGTGTCTTTGCTCTCTCCCCCCCGCCGGGGCTTGAGGGTTTCGGCCCGCACGTGGCGGGCGAGGTCGAAGTCGGGGTCGATCACCCAGCTCGCACCCAAGGGGTCCTCGACAACCTTCTGGCGGAAGCGCCGGTACTTGAGCAGGCGCTGCTCGATACGTTCTCGCAAGGCCTGCAGGGTGATGCGCGGACGCAATCGCCACATGCCCACGATGAGCATCAGGTTGGCCTCGGTGTCCATGCGCAGCCAGGCGGTGTCGACCCGGGACATGCGCTGCGTCGTTGCGGGCATGCGTTCGTTCTTTCCTTGAGGAGCCCGCTCTATTCTCGGGGCGGGAAGCGCACTAGCATCTGCACCGCAGCAATATGCGTCAATCGACGTTTCCACCAACCTTGAGGAGCCCCCCATGGCCGACCTGCAAGCCGCCTTCGAGAAGGCCGTCGCCGAATCCAAGTCCCTGCCCGAGAAGCCGGACAACATGACCCTGCTGAAGATCTATGCGCTGTACAAGCAGGCCACCGTCGGTGACGTGGAAGGCTCGCGCCCGGGCTTCACCGACATGGTGGGCCGCGCCAAGTGGGACGCCTGGAATGCCCTGAAGGGCCAAAGCGCCGACGAGGCCAAGCAAGCCTACATCGACCTGATCGAAAGCCTGAAGTGAAGGGCCGCGGCCCGCGCGGCCGCCTCAGCGCATTGCCGGAGTGCATCACTTCTTTCTGGCGGCGGCCTTCTTCGCAGGGGCGGCCGCCTTTTTCCGGGCAGCGGCCCCCTTGCGCGCCTCCAGCGCCAGCAGGCTGTCCAGGTTCTTCCGGATCTCGGCCTCGATGGTCTTGGCGAAGGCCCCCAGCAGGAAGCCGAGCTGGGCCTGCAGCTCGAAATGGTCGGCCGCCACGGTCAGCGTGCCCTTGACCCCAGCGCGGGTGAAATGCACGACGTCGCAGTCCTCGCCCTCCTCCACCGTGCAGTCCATGCCGAACTTCTCCTCGGCATCCTCGGCCCATTGCCAGGCGATCTCGCGGGCCCGGGCCAGGCCGAGCTGGTGTTCACGGTGGATGGCAATCTCGCTCATCGCGCAGGGTCCTTGTCGGCGATCATGGGGGACGTGAGGGCCTGGCGGCGCTCGTCGCGCGGCCGCTGGGCCAGCTCGCGCACGGCATCATAAAACCGCGGAAAGCTCCGGCCCCTTGCGTCGAAAAGCCGCTCGAAGCCGGGCACCAGCTCGGTGTAGGCCGCCAGCACGGCCAGCGAGGCGCCATTGGCTTGCTCGAACCAGCGGTCGTAGCCGGCAAAGCCCTCCCAGGGGCCGGCCTTCAGGCGCGCGTGTTCGGCGCGCATCGCGGCCAACACCTCGGCCTTGCCGCGGCGCTTGTCCTCGTCGCTGCCGGGGCCGGCATAGACCTCCGCCAGGCGGGCGCGGTAGCGCAGGGTCAGGGCCTGGAAATCGCGCCGGCGGGTGTCGAAGCGTTCGTATTCCTCACGCACCGCCGGGCTGGCATGCTGCTGCAGCCATCGCTGCACACCGAGGCGCTCCACCGCGGTGGCGAAGGATTCGTTGAAGGAGGTGTCGTCCTTCACGTAGACCACATGGTGGGCCAGTTCGTGGAAGATGAGGCGCGCCAGTTCGCCCTCCGGGTAGCCGATGAAGGTGTTGAGCAGCGGGTCGCCACCCAGCCATTCCAGCCGGCCCAGCGTGGAATAAGCAGGCACGCCGTAGACGCGCACGTCGTAGCCCTGCGCGCGCAAGCCTTGGGCGAAGGCTTCGGCCTCGTCGCGGTCATAGTAGCCGCGGTAGCCCACGCAGCCCACCACCGGGAAACACCAGGTCTTGAGGGTGAGGCTCAGCTCGGGCACCGCCACCACGTTCCACACCGCGGCCGACCGGCCCAGGTCGGCGTAGCCGCGGTAGCTGCGGGTGTCGGGCAGGGCGAGTTCGTCCACCGCAAAGCGGCGGATACGCTGGCTCAGGAGCAGGCGCTCGCGCAGGCGCTCGGGCGTGGCGCCGTCGGCCAGCCAGTGCTCGACCGGACGGGCCTGCTGCATCAGGCTCAGGTGGCCGTGCACCGTCTGGGCCAAGTAGCCCACGGTGCCGCAGCCCGCCACGGTCAGGCCGCCGCCCAGGACCAGGGCCGCCACGCCGACCACCGCCCACAGACCTCGCCGGCGCATCGCCACCCCCGGGACCTCAGCGCACCGCCGGCGCCGCGGCCACCTCGACCAGCACGTCGTAGAAGCAGGGCGCACGCCCGAGGTCGGTCAGACGCTGGTGGGTGACTTCGTTGACATTGCTGCCGCGCAGGCCCAGCTTGCGCCACCAGATGCCCAGGCCGTTGACCACGCCCGGGCGGGCCCGGTCACTGACACGCGCCGTGCACCAGTATTCGCCACGGTCGTTGAACACGCGCACCACGGCGCCGTCGGCAATGCCGCGGGCGGCGGCATCGTCGGGGTGGATCTCCAGCAGCGGCTCGCCCTCGATGTCGCGCAGGCTCTGCACGTTCACGAAGCTGGAGTTGAGGAAGTTGCGCGCCGGCGGCGAGATCATCGCCAGCGGGTAGCGCGCCGCCAAATGCGGCGTGGCGGTGGGCGACTCGTGGTTGGGCAGGTAGTCGGGCACGCCGTGGCGCGGCGAGTCGATCTCGCAGCGCCCGCTGGCGGTGGGAAAGCCCCCTTCGGCGAAGGGTGCCTCGGGCAGTGGCAGCTTGACCCAGCCCTGCTGGCGCAACTGCGCCAGCGTGATACGTCCGCCGAAGGCCTGGGCGGCGATCTCTTCGTCCGTCTCGGCGAAGCAGGGCTCGGTGTAGCCCATGCGCGCGGCCAGGTCGCGAAAGATCTGCGTGTTGGGCCGGGCCTGCCCCACCGGCGCGATGGCCGGCTCGTTGATCAGCACGTCGGTGTGGCCGTAGCTGGTGTGCACGTCCAGGTGTTCGAGCTGGGTCGTGGCCGGCAGCACATAGTCTGCAAAATCGGCCGTGTCGGTGAGGAAATGCTCCAGCACCACGGTGAAGAGGTCCTCGCGGGCGAAGCCCTGCACCACCTTGGGCGACTCGGGGGCCACCGCGACCGGGTTGCTGTTGTAGACCACCAGCGCCTCGATCTTCGGACCGAAGCCGGGCGAGGCCTCGCGCAGCAGGTCGTCGCCGATCGTGCTCATATTGATCGTGCGGGGATCGCGCCCGGCCAGCAGCTCGGGGCGCTGCAGCGCAGCACGGTCCACCGGGAACCAGCCCGAACTCGACAGCAGCAGGCCGCCGGCGCGATGGCGCCAGGCGCCGGTCAGGCAGGGCAGGATGGCGATCAGCCGCACCGCGTTGCCGCCGCCACGGGCGCGCTGCATGCCATAGTTCAGGCGGATCGCCGCGGGGGTCATCGTGGCGTAGTCGCGCGCCAGACCACGCACCGCCTGCGCCGACACGCCGCATTCGGCCGCCGCCCGCTCGGGCGGCCACTGCAGGGCCCGCTCGCGCAGGGCGGGCCAGCCCAGCGTATGGCGCTCGATGTAGTCGTCGTCGAGCCAGCCGTTGACGATGAGTTCGTGCATCAGCCCCAGGGCCAGCGCACCGTCGGTGCCGGGGCGCAAGGCCAGGTGCTCGTGGCACTTGTCGGCCGTTTCGGTGCGGCGCGGGTCGATGCACACCAGCTTGGCCCCGCGCCGCTTGGCCTCCTGGGCCACGCTCCAGAAGTGCAGGTTCGAGGCGATGGAATTGCTGCCCCAGATCAGGATCAGGCGGCTCTCGGCAAAGTGCTCGACATGCATGCCGACCTTGCCGCCGTAGGTCGCCATGAGAGCCTCGGCCCCGGCGCTGGCACAAATGGTGCGGTCCAGGCGCGAGGCGCCCAGGCGGTGGAAGAAGCGCGCCGACATGCTCTCGCCCTGCACGAGGCCCATGGTGCCGGCATAGCTGTAGGGCACGATGGCCTGCGGGTCACGCGATGCGATGTTCGACAGGCGCTGCGCGATCGCGTCCAGGGCCTCGTCCCAGCCCACCCGTTCGAACTGCCCCGCGCCCTTGGGCCCCACGCGCCTGAGCGGGTGCAGCACGCGCTGCGGATGGTAGGTACGTTCCACGTAGCGCGAAACCTTGCGGCACAGCGCCCCGTGCGTGGAGGGGTGTTCGGGCCGCCCTTGCACACGCACCGCACGGCCGCCTTCGACCACCACCTGCATCGCGCAGGTGTCGGGGCAGTCGTGCGGGCAGGCCGCGCGCACGATGCGCGCGCCGTCCGCGGCGGCAGGGGACGTCATCATCCGGGGCTCCAGGGCAGGAAGGGTCTTGCGAACACAGGCAGGATCGACAAGGCTACACTGAATCATCGCCATTGCGTGCGGTTGTCCCATGAAGCTGATCGACTCCATCCTGGCCGACGCCGCGGCCGTCACCGCCATCCGGCGCGACATCCATGCTCATCCCGAACTGTGCTTCGAGGAGGTTCGCACCGCCGACGTGATCGCGCGCGCGCTCACCGACTGGGGCATACCCATCCACCGCGGCCTGGGCACCACCGGTGTGGTGGGCATCGTCAAAAACGGCAGCAGCCCGCGCGCCATCGGTTTGCGCGCCGACATCGACGCGTTGCCCATGACCGAGAAAAACCAGTTCCCCCACGCCAGCCGGCACCCCGGCAAGATGCACGCCTGCGGCCACGACGGCCACACCGCGATGCTGCTGGCCGCAGCCAAGCATTTCTCGAAGCACCGCCATTTCGACGGCACGGTCTATCTCGTCTTCCAGCCGGCCGAAGAAGGCGGCGGCGGCGCGCGCGAGATGATCAAGGACGGCCTGTTCGAACGCTTCCCGATGGAGGCCATCTTCGGCATGCACAACTGGCCCGGCATGGCCGTGGGCCAGTTTGCGGTCAAGACCGGCCCCATCTTCGCGTCCAGCAACGAGTTTCGCATCGTCATCCGCGGTAAGGGCGGGCATGCGGCGCTGCCGCACAACACCGTGGACCCGGTGCCCGTGGCCTGCCAGATGGTGCAGGGCTTCCAGACCATCATCACCCGCAACAAGCGGCCCATCGACGCCGGCGTGATCTCGGTGACGATGATCCACACCGGCGAGGCCACCAACGTGGTGCCCGATGCCTGCGAGATCCAGGGCACGGTACGCACCTTCACGCTGGAGGTGCTCGACCTGATCGAGCAGCGCATGGGCGAGATCGCCCGCCACACCGCGGCGGCCTACGGCTGCGAAGTCGAATTCAGCTTCCACCGCAACTACCCGCCCACCATCAACCACCCCGAAGAGACCGCTTTCGTGCGGCGCGTGATGGGCGAGGTCGTGGGCCCCGAGAACGTGCTCGACTTCGAGCCCACGATGGGCGCCGAGGACTTCAGCTACTTCCTGCAGCACAAGCCCGGCGCCTACTTCCTGATCGGCAACGGCGACGGCACCCACCGCGAAGGCGGCCACGGCCTGGGGCCTTGCGTGCTGCACAACCCCACCTACGACTTCAACGACGAGCTGATCCCGCTGGGGGCCACGCTGTGGGTGCGCCTGGCCGAGGCCTGGCTCAAGCCGTCCGCTTGAGGACCCCGCATGGACCCCACCGCCTCCAGCGCCTTCTCGCAAAGCTACGCCGAGGCCCGCACCAAGTTCCTCGCGGCCTGCGAGGCCCTGGGCCTGGACGTGGAATCGCACATCCACCCGATGCTCGGCCGCGACGGCGAGCTGCTCGCGATGGACGTGGTGCGCCACGGGCCGCGCGACGCCCAGCGCCTGCTCATCCTGTCCAGCGCCTGCCATGGCGTGGAAGGCTTTGCAGGCTCGGGCATCCAGATCGCCCTGCTGCGCGATGCGCGCTGGCGGCAGGCCGTGCAGGCCTCGGGCGTGGCCGTGCTCTACATCCACGCGCTCAACCCCTATGGCTTTTCGTGGTGGCGTCGTGTCACGCAGGAGAACGTGGACCTCAACCGCAACTTCCACGACTTCTCCCGCCCCCTGCCGCGCAATGACGCCTACGACGAGATCCACGCCTGGCTGCTGCCGCGGCAATGGCCGCCCGGGCCCGAGGTGGAGGCGGCGATCCAGGCCTACATCGAGCGCCACGGGCCGATGGCCTTCCAGGCCGCGGTCTCACAGGGCCAGTACACGCACGAAGACGGGCTCTACTACGGCGGGCGCAATCCCACCTGGAGCAACGTGACGCTGCGTCATGTGCTGCGAGAACACGGACGCCAGGCCGCCGACATCGCCTGGATCGACCTGCACACCGGCCTGGGGCCCTGCGGCCATGGCGAGCGCATCTTCGCTTCGCGCAACGACGCCACCGAGCTCGAGCGGGCACGGCGCTGGTGGGGCCCCGAGGTCACCTCCATCTATGACGGCTCGTCCAGCTCGGCCGAGCTCACCGGCATGATGTGGCTGTCCATCTTCGACGAGTGCCCGCAGGCCCGCTACACCGGCATCGCGCTGGAGTACGGCACCATGCCGGTGCTCGAGGTGCTCCACGCCCTGCGGGCCGAGCACTGGGTGGAGAACCATCCCGAGGTGGACGACGTCCGCCGCGCCGCCTTCAAGCGACAGTTGCGCGATGCCTTCTACGTCGACACCGACGACTGGAAGCGCCGGCTCGTCGAGCAGGCCTTCGACGCCGGCCTGCAGGCCCTGAGCGGCCTGCGCGCAGGCGCCTGAGCGGCACCCGCCGCCCACTCGCGTTCAGCCCATAGTCAGCCTCGCGATCGCCCCGCCCCGGCCGGGCCTTCGCAGCGGTGTTCACCTTCGAGACAAGGGGCCCGGGGAAACGCTGACTGCGGATCGGACAGTTTCCCGACCACGAGACATGCGGGGCGACCCGAAGTCCACCGTCTTTCTCCTTTCGCGACAAGCACTTGGTCTGGCTGTCCCAGCGTGGCACAGGCCTTGCGCTGGGAAGAGCATCGTCCGGCCTCGATGCCGGGCGGTGCCGTACACAAAAAGGAGACACCGATGGTCCGTTGGCTGCGCGCCCTGGTTCGAGCCCTGCTCGAAGCCGAGCTCTTCGGCGTGGCCGCCGGCGCCTACACCGGGGCCGAACGGCGCGAATGTCAGGGCAAGCTGCACATCGGCCCAGGGCGGCACCCTCTTCCTCGACGAGATCGGCGACATGCCGCTGGGCGTGCAGGCCAAGCTGCTGCGCGTGCTGCAGGAAAAGGAGCCAGTACGAGCGCCGCCTGATCGAGCAGGCCCTGGCGGAATGCCGCAGCGTGGCCGCCGCCGCGCGGCGCCTGGGCATGGGCCGCGCCACGCTGTACCGCAAGATGGCAGCCTACCAGTTGGGACGCACGGCGCGCTGATTGCGCCTCACGCCCGCAGCCGCCGCAACAGCCCGGCCGTCGAGGCATCCAGTCCCGCGGTGTCGCCCGAGACCAGGCGCGGCAGCAGGTCGTTGCACAAGGCCTTGCCCAGCTCCACACCCCACTGGTCGTAGGAATTGAGGCCCCACAGCGCACCGCTCGTGAAGACACGGTGCTCGTACAGCGCGATCAGCGCGCCCAGGGCGCGCGGCGTGAGCCGCTCCAGCAGCAGCGTGGTGCTGGGACGGTTGCCCGGGAAGGTGCGGTGGCGCGCGATCGTCGCCGCATCCAAAGCACGGCTGGCCGTGGGGGCCTGCTCGCCCAGCGCCTCCTCGGTGGTCTTGCCCCGCATCAGCGCCTGCGCCTGCGCCAGGCCGTTGGCCAGGAGCTTGGCATGCAGATCGGCATGGCCGTGCGTGGGCGTCTTCACCAGGATGAACTCCACCGGGATCACGTCGGTGCCCTGGTGCAGCATCTGGAAATAGGCATGCTGGCCGTTGGTGCCGGGCTCGCCCCAGACCACCGGCGAGGTGCCATAGGGCAGCGGCTGGCCGTCCAGGTCCACACGCTTGCCGTTGGATTCCATCTCCAGTTGCTGCAGGTAGGCCGGCAGGCGTTTGAGGCCCTGGTGATAGGGCGCCACGCTGCGGCTGGTAAAGCCATGGAAGTTGCGATACCACACATCGAGCAGGCCAAGCTGCACCGGGAGGTTGCGCTCCAGCGGGGCGGTGGCGAAGTGGCGGTCCATCGCATGCGCGCCGTCGAGCAGGGCACGGAAGTGCTCGCGGCCCAGCGCGATCGCCACCGGCAGCCCGATGGCCGACCACAGCGAATAGCGCCCGCCCACCCAGTCCCAGAAACCGAAGGTGGTGGTGATGCCGAACGCGGCCGCCGCCTCGACGTTCGTGGTGGTGGCCACGAAATGCTTCGCAGTGTCGGTGCCGCCTTGCTGGACGAACCACTCGCGCGCCACGCGCGCGTTGGCCATGGTCTCCTGCGTGGTGAAGGTCTTGGAGGCGATGATGAAAAGCGTGGTGTGCGGCTTCAGACCGCGCAGCACCGGCTCGATGTCGTGCCCATCCACATTCGAGACGAAGTGGAAGCGCAGCCCCCGATGCACAAAGGCGTCGAGCGCCGGCACCGCCATCTGCGGGCCCAGATCCGAGCCACCGATGCCGATGTTCACCACATCGGTGAAGCCGCTGACCGCCGTGTCGCGCACCCCTTCGGCATAGGCCAGCAGGCGGTCGAGCACCCCGTGAACCTCGTCGCTGAAGGGGCCCTGGCCGCGCGGGGCGCGCAAGGCCGTGTGCAGCACGGCGCGGCCTTCGGTGACATTCACCGCCTCGCCCGCCAGCATTGCGTCGCGCCGCGCCTGCAGGCCGCACTCGCGGGCCAGCTCGGTCAGCAGGCGATGCGTGGCCTCGTCCCACAGGTTCTTCGAAAGATCCGCAAAGACCTCCGGCGCCTCCACGCTGAAGCGCTCGAAGCGCGCCGGATCGCGTGCGAAGGCTTCGCGCAGGTCCAGGTCGCGGCCGTGGGCCTCGAAATGCCCCCGCAAGGCCGCCCAGGCCGTGGTGCGATCGCAGCGGGTCATGCCACCAGCTCCTGGATCAGGGTGTCCAGCTTGGCCGCATCGGCCGCGAAGGCGCGGATGCCCTCGGCGAGCTTCTCGGTGGCCATCGCATCCTCGTTGAGCGCGTAGCGGAAGCTGGCTTCGTGGTAGCTCACGGCCTTGAGCGGCGTGCGCTGCGCAACCTGCGGATCCAGGTGGCGCGTGACGGGGGTGTCGCTCGCCTGCAACTGGGCCAGCAGCTCGGGGCTGATGGTCAACAGGTCGCAGCCGGCCAGGGCGAGGATCTGGCCCACGTTGCGGAAGCTCGCGCCCATCACCTCGGTGGGGATGCCATAGTGCTTGTAGTAGGTATAGATCTGGGTCACCGACTTCACGCCCGGATCGTTCACCCCGGCATGGGCGGCTTCGTCCCATTGCGACCCGGCCGCCTTCTTGTGCCAGTCGTAGATGCGGCCGACGAAGGGCGAGATCAGCCGCACACCGGCCTCGCCGCAGGCCACGGCCTGGCAGAAGGCAAACAGCAGCGTCAGGTTGCAGTGGATGCCCTCGTGCTCGAGCGCACGCGCGGCCTGGATGCCCTCCCAGGTGGCGGCGATCTTGATCAGCACGCGCTCGCGGGCGATGCCGGCCGCCTCGTACATCGCGATGAGGCGCTGCGCGCGCGCGATGGTCGCCGCGGTGTCGAAGCTCAGCCTCGCATCCACCTCCGTGGACACGCGCCCGGGCACCACCTTCAGGATCTCCTGGCCGAAGGCCACGAGCACCCGGTCCACCAGCTCGTCCAGCGCACGCCCCGGATGGGCACGCACCGTGGCCTCCAGCAGCGGACGGTACTCGGGCTGCTGCACGGCCTTGAGGATCAGCGAGGGATTGGTGGTCGCATCCCGCGGTGCGAACTGGGCCAGTTGCTTGAAATTGCCGGTGTCGGCCACCACGGTGGTGTACTGCTTGAGTGCGTCGAGTGAGTTCATGGGAGGGGGGTCGAAGAGAGGGCCCGGTGCAGGGTGCATTGTCGCCGCCGCCGGGCCGAGACCGCGGCGGTGTCGCAGTAACAAGATTACCCGGTAACTCCATCGTAACCTCTCCCGGAAAGCCCCAGCCCGAGCGGTCCACGCGAGTTCGTATTGACGAAACCACCGCTTCGTCGCATGATGCGTTTGTAATTGAATTACATCGACGTGCCCACGCAGGCCCGGTCCGTCGGTGACACCCGCTTACACAGTCCATCCCATCATGTCCTTCGATCTCGTCTTCTTCGGCGGCACCGGCGACCTCACCTGGCGCAAGCTCATGCCGGCCCTGTTCCAGGCCTTCCGCCACGGCAAGCTGCCTGCCGGCGGGCGCATCCTCGCCGTGGCCCGCGACGAGCGCAGCGACGACGAGTACCGCGCCTGGCTGAAGGCGCACTTTGAGGACGTCGAGAGCCCCAAGCGCCCCAGCGACGAGGAGTTCGCCCGCTTTGCCGAACGCCTCTTCTACCGGCGCATGGACCTGTCCCAGCCCGAGCACTACGCCCACCTGAAGGCCTGGCTGGACGAACGCGCGGCCGACACCGTGGTGTTGTATCTGGCCACCAGCCCGCACCTCTTCCCGGTGATCTGCGAACAGCTCGGCGCGGCCGGCCTGAATGCGCCCCACATCCGTGTGGTGCTGGAGAAGCCGCTGGGCCACGACCTGAAGAGCGCGCAGGAGATCAACCGCGTCGTGCGTTCGGTCTTCGACGAGAACCAGGCCTTCCGCATCGACCACTACCTGGGCAAGCCCTCGGTGCAGAACCTGATGGCCCTGCGCTTCGGCAACGCCCTGTTCGAACCCTTGTGGCGGCGCGAGAGCATCGCCAACATCCAGATCACGCTGGCCGAGAGCATCGGCGTGGGCACGCGCGGCGACTTCTACGACCGCACCGGCGCGCTGCGCGACATGGTCCAGAACCATGCGCTGCAACTGCTCACGATGATCGCAATGGAGCCGCCGGCCACCAACGACGCCGATGCCATCCGCGACGAAAAACTCAAGGTGCTGCGCTCGCTCAAGCCCTTCACGCCCGAATCGGTGGCCCGCGACGTGGTGCGCGGCCAGTACCGCGCCGGCAGCGTGGGCGGGCAGCCCGTGCCCGGTTATCTCGAGGAGGCCAAGGTGCCCGCCGACAGCCGCTGCGAGACCTTCGTCGCGCTGCGCACCGAGGTGCAGAACTGGCGCTGGGCCGGTGTGCCCTTCTACCTGCGCACCGGCAAGCGCCTGGCCGCACGCGACGCGCAGATCGTCGTCAACTTCCGCCCCGTACCGCACCCCATCTTCCCTGGCGTCAACCAGCCCAACAAGCTGGTGATCAAGCTGCAGCCCGAAGACGGTCTGGAACTGCACCTGCTCGCCGCCAAGGGCACCGGCCAGCAAGAGGCGCTGGCGCCGGTGTTCCTGGACCTCGACTTCGACAAGGCCTTCCCCACCGAGCGCGTGGGCGCTTACGAGCGATTGCTGCTCGATGCGATCGCCGGGCGGCTCAACCTCTTCGTGCGCAGCGACGAGCAGGAACAGGCCTGGCGCTGGGTCGAACCCATCCTGGACACCTGGGCCCGCGACAGCACCGGCCCCCGCCCCTATGCCGCCGGGAGCTGGGGCCCGGCCGCCGCCAGCGCCTTGGTCGCACGCGACAATTTCACCTGGGCCGAAGAGGCTTGACGCCCTCCGCAGCGCCGCACCCGCCCTTTGCAGGAGCCCGCCCCATGCTCGATCGCATCAAAGCCTCGATCCCCGCCCTGCCCCCGGCCGAGCAGCGCGTGGCCAAACTGGTGCTGGCCGACCCGCGCAGCTTTGCCAGCCTGCCGGTGGCCGAACTCGCCGAGCGGGCCCATGTGAGCAAGCCCACCGTCGTGCGCTTTTGTCGCAGCGTGGGCTACGACGGCCTGGCCGACTTCAAGCTCAAGCTCGCTGGCACGGTCAACGAAGGCGTGCCCTTCGTGCACCGTGCGGTGGACGAGGACGACAAGCCCTCCGACCTCATCGTCAAGGTGATCGACAACGCGGTGTCGGCCCTGCTGAAGTTCCGCAACGACGCGGCCAGCCATGCCTTCGAGCGCGCCATCGAGGCCCTGACGGCTGCCGGCAAGAGCGCTCGGCGCATCGAGTTCTATGGCGTGGGCAACTCGGGCATCGTGGCCCAGGACGCCCAGCACAAGTTCTTCCGGCTGGGGGTGAACGCCGTGGCCTACAGCGACGGCCACGTGCAGGTGATGAGCGCCACGATGCTGCAACCGGGCGACTGCGCGGTGATCATCTCCAACTCCGGTCGCAGCCGCGACCTGCTCGATGCCGCGGAGATCGCGCGCAAGAAGGGGGCCACCACCATCGTCATCACCGCCAGCGGCTCGCCACTGACCCACCATGCCCAGATCCTGCTGGCGGTGGATCACCCCGAGGACTACGACCGCTACAGCCCGATGGTGTCGCGGCTGCTGCACCTCACCGTGATCGACATCCTCACCACCGGCGTGGCCCTGCGCCTGGGCGAGCAACTGCGCCCGATGCTGCAGGAGATCAAGCGCAACCTGCGCGCCAAGCGCTACGCGA
Source organism: Caldimonas sp. (assembly GCF_046289365.1). Classification (NCBI taxonomy): domain Bacteria; kingdom Pseudomonadati; phylum Pseudomonadota; class Betaproteobacteria; order Burkholderiales; family Sphaerotilaceae; genus Caldimonas; species Caldimonas sp. The sequence goes on from NZ_JBKBVU010000014.1 coordinate 28,580, forward strand.
CCTCGGACTGAACACCCGGCGGCGCGCCGTCGGGCAGCAAAGCGGCCACACCGTACAGGCCGGCCAGGGCGCTCAGCTTGGGCGGCAGGTGGCGCACCTCGAAGCGCTTGCCCCAGGCCCGGGCCAGACGGTGGCATTCGATCAGCACGGCCAGGGCCGAGGAATCGAAGCGCTTGAGCGCGCCGGCATCGACCACCAGGGTCTCGCCCTCCTGAGCCCTCAGGCCCTGGCGCAGCATGCGCACAGTGTCGCGGGCCTCGGCAACCGTCAGCGTGGCCGGCAGCAGCAGCATCGTGCCGTCCTCAGCCGCGGGCAGCCGCCGCCACCTTGTTGCGCTCGGCCAGGCTGTTGATCAGGCCGTCGATGCCGCCCTTGCTGATCTCTTGGGCGAAGGTGGAGCGGTAGTTCTCCACCAGCCAGATGCCCAGCACATTGACGTCGTAGATCTTCCAGCCGTCGCCGGCCTTCTCGAGGCGGTAGTCCATCTGGATCGGCTCACCCGCACCGCGCACCTGCGTGCGCACGATGACCTCGGTATCCTCGGGTCGCGCGCGCATCGGCAGCAGGTGCACCGACAGGTCCTTCACCTGGCTGAGCGCACCGGCATAGGTTCGCACCAACAAGAGCTTGAATTCCTCTTGCAGGCGCTGCTGCTGCGCCGGCGTGGCCTGACGCCAATAGCGGCCGACGGCCGAGGCCGTCATGCGCCGGAAGTTCGTGTGGGGCAGGATCTTGCTGTCCACCAGGGCGATGACCTTGTTCAAATCGCCGTTTTGCAGCGAAGCGTCCTTTTTCGCCGTCTCCAGGATGTCGTTGGACAGCTCGCGGATGAACACATCGGGGGCCTGGGCAGCGGCCTGGGCGAGCGGCGCGGCCATCCAGGCGGCCCAGGCCAGGCCCAGGGTGGCGAAGTGGCGTCGATTCATGCAGTGAATTCCCTTCCTTGTTGTGGTGCGGCGGGGCACCGGACCTGGTTATGACCCGCAGGGGCCCGCAGGGTTCGCCGATCCGGCTCGATTGTGAACAAACGTCACCCGGCGACGGACTGGAAGCAATTCCTTACCATTGTCGCCCCTTCGCTCACGGGGCCGAGGCCGCCGGCGCCGGTGGGGCGGCAGCCTCGGCGTCCCAATCGTCCTCGTCCTCGGACGGCGGGTTGCCATCGTAGACCAGGTTGCGGCGGCGCTGCAGCCAGGCATCGCGGGTGAAGAGGTATTTGTCCAGCGCCACGTCGTCCAGCATACGGGTCGCGCCCAGCAGGCGCGCACGCGTGTCGACGATGCGCAACCCGGTCAGGCCGTAGGCCGTCGCGGCGTCCTGGGTGAGATGGCCGGTCGCGGTGGCCTGCATGTCCAGCGGCAGCGCCGCGGTGTCGCGCAGCGTCGACGGCCCCAGGAAGGGCAGCACCAGGTAGGGCCCGGGGCCCAGCCCCCAGCGGCCCAGGGTCTGGCCGAAGTCTTCCGGCTCGGCGCGCAGCCCGGCCTCGCTGGCGATGTCCAGCACTCCGCCAAAGCCGAAGAAGGTGTTGAGGCCCACCCGCAGCGTGCTGTGCAAGCCGTTCTCGATCTTGAGCTGCAAGAAGCTGTTGACTGCCGACCACAGGTCGCCGATGTTGCCGAAGAAGTTGCTCACCCCCTTGCGCACCGGGCCGGGCACCACGTCGCGGTAGGCCCGGGCGGTGGGTTCGAGCACCGCGCGGTCCACCGCATCATTGAAAGCAAAAACCTTGCGGTTGAGCGGCTCGAGGGGGTCGTTCGGGTGGGTCGTCGCACAGCCGGCGGCCAGGCCGAGGCTGGCGACGAGCAGGATCAGGCGACACGGCCGGCGGTGCATGGACGTCTCCTTGCGCGCAGTGCTCAGGGGCGCGAACCGCCGGCGCCGTCGCCGGCCTCGGCCGCACGGTTGAACAGGAATTGGCTGATGAGGTTCTCGAGCACCACCGCCGATTGGGTCTGGGTGATCGTGTCGCCTTCGGCCAGCACCTGCTCTTCGGCCCCCGGCTCCAGCCCGATGTACTGCTCACCCAGCAGCCCGGCCGTCAGGATCTTGGCCGAGCTGTCCTTCGGAAAGGCGAAGCGCTTTTCCAGGCTGAGCGTGACGCGGGCCTGATAGGTCTGGTCGTCGAAGGTGATCGACTCGACCCGGCCGACCACCACGCCGGCACTGCGCACCGCCGAACGCGGCTTGAGCCCGCCGATGTTGTCGAAGCGGGCCTGCACGCGATAGGTCTCCTCGAAGGACAGCGACAGCAGATTGCCCGCCTGCAGCGCCAGGAATAGCAGGGCCGCGCCGCCCAGCAGCACGAACAGGCCCACCCACACATCATGTCGAGACTGAGGCATCACACCACTCCTGCCGCCGGCGCCGCCGCCCGCGGCTCATCAGATCGAGAACATCCAGGCGGTGAGCATGAAGTCCAGGCCCAGGACGAACAGCGAAGCCACCACCACCGTGCGCGTGGTGGCCCTCGAGACCCCCTCGGGCGTGGGCTTGGCCTCGAAACCCTGCCACAGGGCGATGAAGCTCACCGTCACGCCGAACACGAAACTCTTGATCAGGCCGTTGCCGACGTCAGACCACACGTCCACGCCGGCCTGCATCTGCGACCAGAAGGCTCCGCCGTCCACACCGATCATCACGACGCCGACGATCCAGCCCCCGATGATGCCCACCATGCTGAACACCGCCGCCAACAGGGGCATCGCGAGGATGCCGGCCCAAAAGCGCGGCGCCAGCACGCGCTGCACCGGATCGACGGCCATCATCTCCATCGCCGCGAGCTGCTCGCCGGCCTTCATCAGGCCGATCTCGGCCGTCAGCGAGGTGCCGGCACGGCCGGCGAACAGCAAGGCCGTGACCACCGGCCCGAGTTCGCGCACCAACGACAGCGCCACCATCAGGCCCAGCGCCTCGGATGACCCGTAGCGCTGCAAGATGTAATAGCCCTGCAGCCCCAACACGAAGCCCACGAACAGGCCCGACACCGCAATGATGGCCAGCGAGTAATTGCCCAGGAAGTGGATCTGGTCCACGACCAGGCGCGGCCGCGCAAAAGCCTTGCCGCCCAATGCGAACAGATGGATCAGCAGGCGTGCCGCGCGGCCCAGCTCGGCCAGGAAGCCCCGCACGGCGCGGCCCACCCGCTGCGGATGCAACCAGCCGATCATGCGCGCCCCCCGGGCAGCCGGTAATCCTCGGCCACGTCGCAGGCCGGATAGTGGAAACGCACGGGGCCATCACCTTCGGCACCCACGAACTGGCGCACCAGCGGGTCATCGGTCGAACGCATCTGCGCCGGCGTGCCCTGGGCGGCAATGCGCCCATTGGCCAGGAACACCACGTGGTCGGCGATCAGGAAGGTCTCATCCACGTCGTGCGAGACCACCAGGCTGGTCACGCCCAGGGCCTGGTTGAGCTGGCGGATCAGGCGCGCGGCCACGCCCATCGAGATCGGGTCGAGCCCGGCAAAGGGCTCGTCGTACATGATGAGGTCCGGGTCGAGTGCGATCGCGCGTGCCAGCGCCACGCGCCGCGCCATACCGCCCGAGACCTGGGAGGGCATCAGGTCGCGCGCGCCCCGCAGGCCCACCGCATCGAGCTTCATCAGCACGAGGTCGCGGATCATCTCCTCGCTCAGCTGCGTGTGCTCGCGCAATGGGAAGGCCACGTTGTCGAAGACCGAGAGGTCGGTGAACAAGGCGCCGAACTGGAACAGCATGCCCATGCGCCGGCGGATGGCGTACAGCGCATCGCGATCCATCGCCGCGACGTCCACGCCGTCGAAGAGCACCTGGCCCGCTCTCGGCTTGACCTGCCCCCCGATGAGGCGCAGCACCGTGGTCTTGCCGCCGCCGGAAGTGCCCATCAGGGCCACCACCTTGCCGCGCGGCACCACGAGGCTCACGTCCTCCAGGATCATGCGCTCGTCATAGCCGAAGCTCACCCCGCGCAGTTCGACCAGCGGCGGCGGGGGCGTCTCGGAGGCGAGGGTGTGATTCAGCATGCCGGACAAAAAAGCCGGTGGGGATGAGTCACCGGCCCGCCGATGATAGGGGAAAACACGGGAGCGGTCCGGCTGCAGCACGGGCCCCCGTCCCCGAAGGTCCGGGGAAAGTGTCGCGCCGGCGCAACACCCAGGCGCCGGTCGAGTCCTGCTCGCGCCCCCAGACACCACAGCCCCCTCGACGGTGGCCGTGGCGGCCAGGGCCTGTCAGCACCGCGAAGGGCGGTGCACGGGTTTCAGCGCGGCAGGTCGCTCGTGCCCATCAGGTACTCGTCCACCGCGCGGGCGGCCTGGCGGCCTTCGCGGATGGCCCAGACCACCAGCGACTGGCCGCGGCGCATGTCGCCGGCGGCAAAGACCTTGTCGACGTTGGTGCGGTAGCCGCCGATGAAGTCGGTGCTGGCCTTGGCATTGCCGCGGGCGTCCTTGTCCACACCGAAGGCCTCGAGGACGGAACCCACCGGGCTGACAAAGCCCATGGCCAGCAGCACCAGGTCGGCCTTGAGCACCTGCTCGGTGCCCGGCACCTCGGTCATCTTGCCGTCCTTCCACTCGACGCGCACGGTCTTCACGCCGGTGACGCGCCCCTTCTCGCCGAGGAACTCCTTGGTGGCGATCGCAAACTCGCGCACACAACCCTCCTCATGGCTGGAGGAGGTGCGCAGCTTGTAGGGCCAGTAGGGCCAGGTCAGCGGCTTGTCCTCGTGCTCAGGCGGCATGGGCAGCAGCTCGAACTGGGTCACGCTCTTGGCGCCGTGGCGGTTGGAGGTGCCCACGCAGTCGGAGCCGGTGTCGCCGCCGCCGATCACGATGACATGCTTGCCCGCGGCGGAGATCTGGTTCTTGAGCTTGTCGCCAGCCACCACCTTGTTCTGCTGGGGCAGGAATTCCATCGCGAAGTGGATGCCGTCGAGGTCGCGGCCCGGCACCGGCAGGTCGCGCGACTGTTCGGCCCCGCCGGCCAGCAGCACGGCGTCGAAGTCCTTGCACAGTTGCTCGGCGCTGAGGGTTTCCTTGGCCCAGTTGGTGACCTTGGAGCCCTCGGGCATCCGGCCCACCAGCACGCCGGGGCGGAAGCTCACGCCCTCGGCCTTCATCTGCTCGATGCGGCGATCGATGTGCGACTTCTCCATCTTGAAGTCGGGGATGCCATAGCGCAGCAGGCCGCCGATGCGGTCGTTTTTCTCGAACACGGTCACGTCATGGCCGGCACGCGCCAACTGCTGGGCCGCGGCCAGGCCGGCCGGGCCGGAACCCACGATGGCAACCTTCTTGCCGGTGCGGTGTTTCGGCGGCTGCGGCACCACCCAGCCTTCGGCCCAGGCACGGTCGATGATGGCGTGTTCGATGGACTTGATGCCCACCGGGTCGTCGTTCACGTTGAGCGTGCAGGCCGCCTCGCAGGGAGCCGGGCAGACGCGGCCGGTGAACTCGGGGAAGTTGTTGGTCGAGTGCAGCACCTCGATGGCCTGGCGCCATTGGCCGCGGTAGACCAGGTCGTTGAAGTCCGGGATGATGTTGTGGATGGGGCAGCCGTTGTTGCAGAACGGCGTGCCGCAGTCCATGCAGCGCGCACCCTGGATCTTGGCCTCGTCCTCCTTGAGGCCGATGACGAACTCCTTCCAGGTCTTCAGACGCTTCTCGACCGGCTCATAGCCCTCTTCGAGGCGCTCGTACTCGAGGAAGCCAGTGACTTTTCCCATGTGTTGAACTCCTGACGTGCGGCTCAGGCCTTGGCCTTGGTGGACTTGGGCTTGTCGGCGGCTTTGGCCCGCTCGATGGTCTGCGCCGCCTCGACGCGGGCGTGCAGCTCGCCCAGGGCGCGCTTGTACTCGTGCGGGAAGACCTTGACGAACTTCGCGCGGGCCTCCTCCCAGTGGTCGAGGATGTCGCGCGCGCGCTGCGAGCCGGTCCAGCGGTTGTGGTCCTGCACGAGCTTGCGCAGCAGCTCCTCGTCGGTCTGGCCCTTGTGCCAGATCGCCGGGTCGACGCTGGCGCGCTGCTCGGCCGCGGGCAGCACCTTCTCCAGGCCCACCATCGCGGTGTTGCAGCGCTTGGCGAACTGGCCGTCCTCGTCGTAGACGTAGGCGATGCCGCCGCTCATGCCCGCGGCGAAGTTGCGGCCCGTCTTGCCCAGCACGACCACGGTGCCGCCGGTCATGTACTCGCAGCCGTGGTCGCCCGTGCCCTCGACCACCGCCGTGGCGCCGGACAGTCGCACGGCGAAGCGCTCACCGGCCACGCCACGGAAGAAAGCCTCGCCGCTGGTGGCGCCGTAGAGCACCGTGTTGCCGACGATGATGTTGCGCGTGGCATCCCCACGGAAGTCGATGCTGGGTCGCACCACCACGCGGCCGCCCGACAGGCCTTTGCCGGTGTAGTCGTTGGCGTCGCCGATCAGGTACAGCGTGATGCCCTTGGCCAGGAAGGCGCCAAAGCTCTGGCCGCCGGTGCCCTCCATCTGGATGTGGATGGTGTCGTCGGGCAGACCCTCGGGGTGGCGGCGGATCAGCTCGCCCGAGAGCATCGCCCCCACGGTGCGGTTGACATTGCGCGCGGTCTCGATGAACTGCACCTTCTCGCCTTTGTCCAGTGCGGGCCGCGAACGCTCGATCAGGCGCACGTCCAGCGCGCGCTCCAGCCCATGCTCCTGGGATTCGACGTGGTGGCGTGCCACGTCCTGGGGCACTTGCGGCTGGTGGAAGATGCGGCTGAAATCCAGGCCGCGGGCCTTCCAGTGCTCGATGCCGCGACGCATGTCCAGCAGGTCGGAGCGGCCGATCAGGTCGTCGAACCTGCGGATGCCCAGTTGGGCCATGATCGAGCGCGCTTCCTCGGCCACGAAGAAGAAGTAGTTCACCACATGCTCAGGCTTGCCCTGGAACTTGCGGCGCAGCACCGGGTCTTGCGTGGCCACGCCCACCGGGCAGGTGTTCAGGTGGCACTTGCGCATCATGATGCAGCCCTCGACCACCAGCGGTGCGGTGGCGAAGCCGAACTCGTCGGCCCCCAGCAGCGCGCCGATCACCACGTCGCGGCCGGTCTTCATCTGGCCGTCGGCCTGCACGCGGATGCGCCCGCGCAGGCGGTTGAGCACCAGGGTCTGCTGCGTCTCGGCCAGGCCCAGCTCCCAGGGCGTGCCAGCGTGCTTGATCGACGACCAGGGCGAGGCGCCCGTGCCGCCGTCATGGCCGGCGATCACGACGTGGTCGGCCTTGGCCTTGGCCACACCGGCGGCGATGGTGCCCACGCCCACTTCCGACACCAGCTTCACCGACACGTCGGCCCGCGGGTTGACGTTCTTGAGGTCGTGGATGAGCTGCGCCAGGTCCTCGATCGAGTAGATGTCGTGGTGCGGCGGCGGACTGATCAGGCCCACGCCAGGCACCGAGTAGCGCAGGAAGCCGATGTACTCGGACACCTTGCCGCCGGGCAACTGGCCGCCCTCGCCGGGCTTGGCGCCCTGGGCCATCTTGATCTGGATCTGGTCGGCGCTCACCAGGTACTCGGTGGTCACGCCGAAGCGGCCCGAGGCCACCTGCTTGATCTTCGAGCGCAAGGAGTCGCCGGCCTGGAGTTCGTAGTCGGCCTCGATGACTTTGGCGCCCACGACATCGGACACCTTGGTGCCCTGCTGGATGGGGATGCCCTTGAGCTCGTTGCGGTAGCGCGCCGGGTCCTCACCGCCTTCGCCGGTGTTGGACTTGCCGCCGATGCGGTTCATCGCAATGGCCAGCGTGGTGTGGGCCTCGGTGGAGATGGAGCCCAGGGACATCGCGCCGGTGGCAAAGCGCTTGACGATCTCGGACGCGGGCTCGACCTCCTCGATGGGGA
>NZ_JBKBVU010000211.1:0-5337 GCF_046289365.1 Caldimonas sp.
TGGCGGTGGGCAGGCCGATGTAGCCCAGGCCGATCATGGAAATGGTGTCGAACAACTCTCAACTCTCCACTGAAATTAACGAATCTGCTGCTTGAGAATGTCCCGGATGCGCCCGGCCGCGAGCCCGTCGCCATAAGGGTTGTGCGCCCTTGCCATCGTTTCGTAGGCGGCCGCATCGTCCAGCAGACGGTTGGCCTCGCGCACGATGGCGGCCCGGTCGGTGCCCACGAGTTTCACGGTGCCTGCATCCACCGCTTCGGGCCGCTCGGTGGTGTCGCGCATCACGAGCACGGGCTTGCCCAGCGAGGGCGCTTCTTCCTGCACGCCGCCGGAATCGGTGATGAGCAGGCTCGCGCAGTCCATCAGGTAAACGAAGGGCAGATAGTCCTGAGGTTCAAGCAGGATCACATCGTTCTGGCCGGCAAGGATGCGCCGTACCGGTTCCTGCACGTTCGGGTTGAGGTGCACCGGATAGACGACTTGCACGTCGCCCCGCGCCGCGATGTCCGCCAGTGCGTGGCAGATGGCCTCGAAGCCGGCGCCGAAGTTCTCGCGCCGGTGGCCGGTGACGAGGATCAGGCGCTTGGACGCATCCAGGAAGTCAAAACGCGACTCGAAGCGAGTGCGCAGCGCGGTGTCCGTGCGCACCCGCTGCGCCACGTCGAGCAAGGCGTCGATGACGGTGTTCCCGGTCACGTGGATGCTGTGGCCAGCCACGCCTTCGGCGAGCAGGTTGGCACGCGAGCGCTCGGTGGGGGCAAAGTGGATGTCAGCCACCGCTCCTGCGAGCCGCCGGTTCATTTCCTCCGGCCAGGGCGAATACTTGTTGTAAGTGCGCAGGCCGGCTTCCACATGGCCCACCTTGACGCGGGCGTAGTAGGCCGACAAGCTGGCAGCCAGGGTGGTGGTGGTGTCGCCATGAACCAGGATGATGTCCGGCATCCACTGCGTATAGACCTCGCGCATGCCCAGCAGCACGTTGCTGGTGATGTCGCTGAGGTCTTGCCCCGGCTTCATGAGGTTGAGGTCGAAGTCCGGGCGGATGTCGAAGATGTCGAGCACCTGGTCGAGCATTTGCCGGTGCTGGGCAGTGACGCAGACCTTGGCGTCGAACGCAGAATCGCTCGCCAAGGCCTTGACCACAGGGGCCATCTTGATGGCCTCGGGCCGTGTGCCGAATACGGTCAGAACTTTCATTCACTTCCGCTGTCGTCGTGCAGCACGCCGGCTGGGTCCACCTCCAGCAGACATGCCTTCTTTTCAAGTCGATTGAACTCCGTGCGCCTGAATGTCACCCCCGCTTCGGACAGCTCTGTCTCCCATGCTTTGACGATTTCCTGCTCGTCAGGTCGCAGGTAGTCGTCCATCAGGAAATGAAAGCCGCACGCTGGCCCCAACGCCTGCATCACCTTGGGCAAGGCCGGATATCGGGCCCGTGGGCCCGTGCTGGCAGGAGGGCCGTCGACCACCACAAGGATGCGCGGGCTGCCCTCCCCGATCCGGTCTTTGAGCGCCCGCAGGGCTTGGTCACACGCGTAGTAGTCGAAGTCGGCGCCAGCGTCGCTCTTCCAGGGCTCCAAGGGCGCAAGTTCAACCTGCGCATGCGAGGTCAACCCAGCCTGCTCCAGACCCCGCTGAGATTTGCGCTGGTATTCCTCGAGGTGATCGAAACTGAGCAAGGGCGACGGCGAGCGCTGCTGCCTGCGGGCCACGCGTTCAAGAGCCTTCGCGAGGATGAGCGTGGATGTGCCGGATCCAAACTCGATCACGGCGTCGTAGGCATTCGCCTCGGTCAGCTCGATGAGCAGCACGCCGAAGTCGGGACTGACCGGCCAGTTGTGAACCTCAGGGACAAGCGTTTCATGTCCCATGTAGTGCTGCAGCCGCACGAACGATTCGATCTGCCGCACGGCATTGTCGAGATCATGTCTGTGTTGTCTTTCGATGTCCTCCAACCTGCGCTCGACCTTCTCGGCGCCTGCCGCCCTGGCGTCTTCCACCAGGCGCAGCGTCGTGTCGGCCAACTTGATCGTGCCGGTCCCTGCCACTCTCAGACCGACCACCACGGACTGAGCCTGCGGGAGCGTCCTGAATCCCAGGCGAAACCTCCCAGACCCGTCTACCGGTGTGGACAGTGCTTCGAGCTTGCGGTCGGCGTCGTACTGGAACAGGTAGATCTGAGGTTTGCTCTCGCCCGCATGTCCGACGCGCCCGGAAAGCACGTAATCGACTTCGGGGTCCACTGGCAACTGGGACACTTTCGGCGGCCGATTGAAGTTGCCGTGTTCGTTTCCGAGTAGGTACAACGGAGCGTTCTTTTCGGATGCATACTCGACAACCTCTTCACCGACCTTGATCCATTCAGGATGAAGGGTGTTCATCCGCAACTGAATGGGTACATGAGCCACACGGGCCGACACCGAGAAGAGGCCCTGCACTTCAGCTGTCCGAGCCGTCGCCTGCTTGGCTCGCAGGGCTTCCTCCAGTTCGCAGATGCGGGCTGCCAACGACTGGCGTTCTTCCTTGTGTGCAACGATCGCTCGCGCGAGTGCGTCCTTGGCCTCCTCCAGCGCCTGCCGTGCCCCGTGCAGCGAGTGGGTGAGCTCGTCGAGCTTCTGTTGGTCTATGGCCGCTTGCGAGCGGGCTTGGGCCAGTTGGGCTCGCAGGCCGGCCGGCTCACGCACGTAAAGCGCATGGGCCAGGGCCGGGTGCCGCTCGGTGCGCGTGTGCACGCAGACGAGCCCCGCGGTTGCCAGCAGCTCGTCCACCGCGTCATGACGGGCAGCCCGGTCCAAGCCGGCGTTCTCTCCCGCGGCCACACGCACAAGGGCCACGTCGAGCTGGCCCAGCCGCGCAGCGCCGCCTTGCAAAAGCTGTGCGGCGGGAAGGCAGTCCAGCACCAGCCAGTTGGCTTCATCGCCGGCTTCGGCCAGCAGGGCTTCCAGCGTGACGGGGGCCTCCACCTCGACGACGCCTTCCTCGGCAAGGTGCGGCCACAGGGTGCGCAGGCGCTCGGGGGGGCTCAGGCCGTTCTCAGCCGGGTTGCTGGCGCGGTAGAAGAGGGTGGGGGCCGGGGCCGACGCCACCACTTCGCGGCGGGGCGTCCAGTCGCACCCCTCGGGCAGGTGGCGCAGCAGGTGTTGATACTGGGCTTCGTCGCCTTCCACCAGCCACACGGGGCTGGCCCGGCGGCTACGCAGCCATTGCACCCAGGGCCCGTTGCCCGCGCCCGCGCCCACCACGACGGTGCCGCGTGGCGGAAAGACGGCGCTCAGCACGTCCAGCCAGGCCGGCCAGGGCAGTGCTTGAACTCCTCCCTCGGAGGTGGGGGTCATTTTTCGTTCCTCTTGCGCTGCAGGCGGAACTCACGCACCTGGCGCTGCAAGGCAAAGGGCAGCTTCAGCCAGCCCAGGGGTGACTTGCCGTACTGGAGCATTGTGCTGCCCAGCCGGTAGGACAGGTGTTGCTTCACGCGCTCGGCTTCGTGAGCGTCGCGGTAGGTGTGGATGGGCGGCAGCTTCTTGGCCGGTCGGGCAGCCGCCTCCTGGCGGAAGGCCCGCACCTCGGCCGCCAAGGCCCAGGGCATGCTGAGCCAGCCGCCCACCGAGCGGGAGCGCTCGATCATCACCGCACCCAGGCGGTAGCTGAGCTGGCGCTTGATGCGGTCGGCCGCCCCATAGGGCCCGGGGGGCTTGGGCGGCGCCAGTTTCTGCTTCAGGCGCTGGTTCTCGAGGTAGTAGCGCTCCAGCTCTTCCTGCACTTGGTGCAACTGATTCAGCAGCAGCTCGTTCTCTTCGCCAAGCTCCTGCGCCCGGTCGGCAGCGGCCTTGGCTTCGGCGTCGGCTTTCGCCTTGGCGGCCATGAGATCGGCCTCTGCCTGGGCGCGCATCGCCTTCAGCTCTTCTTCCAATCTGGCGTGCTCGGCCCGGGCAGCCTCCAGCTGGGCTTTCGCCTCGTCCGATTGCCGGGCCAACAGCTCAATCTGCCGCTGAGCTTCGCGCTCCTGTTCGACCACACGCTGCTCCAGCTGCTGCTGGCGCAGCTGCTGTTGCCGCGCCTCCTCCTGCGCCTCACCCAGGTGGACCGTCAGCACTTCGTTCTTCCGCACGTGTTCCTGGAGACGGCGATCCCTCTCTACGAGTTCGTTCGTCAGTTGCGCGACCCGCTCGAACGACTCGGCCAGCTCCTCACGCACACGGCGGTACTCGGCATGCAGCTCAGACACCCAACCTGTGACGAAAGTCCGCTGCTGGACCAGCGCCTGCCATGCTGCAGCGGGGTCGCCTTTGGCGCGTGCCGCCCCCCCCATTGGCAGATTGGCAGCGGATTGCAGTTCGGCGTAAAGCTGCAACGCTGCCGGGTGACTGGCCAGCACGGCATCGACCACATACTCCTCTGCGGCTGTTGCGTTAAAGACGTCCAGCGCCTTGCGAGGCTCGATGCCGGCCACCGCCAGGGCAGATTCCAGTTCGACGGGTAACGCAACGGGAGCCTGCGTCGGCAGTGTGTCGCCATGAAGGCCGTCGACACCCACAGCCGCGGGCACGGCAACGGGCTCCGCTTCCGGGGCGCGCAGCAGCGGAGTGTCGAGCAAGGGCTGAAGTTGCTGGAGATAGCTGTCCACCGCTCGGCGAACCTGCTGCGAATGGACGAGCAGGCAACGATCCTGGTGACGCAGGTAAAAGCGCAACAAGGCTCCGTTGTACGCCACCCAGTTGTCGAGCATGCGTTGTACGTTGTTCGGCGGAGAAAGCTCTCCGTCGACACGGGCCGCCTCTGTCAGCACGCGGTGCGGCTCGTCATACACCAGCACGAAAGTGAGCTTGGGGTCAAGCTCCTTCCAGTAGTCAAGGGTGTATAGGTTCTGCGGATCAGCCCAGCCCCACAGGGGTTGATCGAGGTTGCCGAGCATCAGGTCCAGGGCCATTCCGTGCCACACGGGGCCGGCTTGGACTTGGACCACGCTGTCCTCGTCGGTCACGGTATCGACGGGCGGGAGATTGTGGACCTTGCACAAAGTCGCCGTCACATCCTGTGGCAGCAGGCCTTCTCTTCTGGAGGGCCGCGCCCGCTGCATGCCGCACTGGTGAAGCAGGGTCTCGACTTCCTGGTAGCCAGACGCACGGTGACCCACGATGGCAATCTTGTTCATAGCTGTCAGGTCCCGGACGATTACGTGGCACTTTTATGAAAAGTTCCGGTTTTTCTTTGTACCATGTCAGGTCCCGGACGATTACGTGGCACTTTTATGAAAAGTTCCGGTTTTTCTTTGTACCATCTTTTCATGGCCTCGATGGGCGGGACATGTCCCAGGGCTTTCTGGGGGATGTGGTGATT
>NZ_JBKBVU010000212.1:0-5294 GCF_046289365.1 Caldimonas sp.
TGCCCTGCACCCCGCTGGCAAAGCCGCTCAGTTCGGCCTGCAGCCGCCCCATCGCCCCCAGCACCTCGCGGGCCTGGCGCAGCAGCACTTCGCCGGCCGCCGTGGGCCGGATGCCCCGCCGCCCCCTCACGAGCAGGCTCACGCCCACAGCCTCTTCGATGGCCGCGATGCGCTTGCTGATGGCCGAGGCCACGATAGCCTCGCGCTCGGCCGCGCGGGCGATGTTGCCCTCCTCGCACACGGCAACGAACAACTGCAACGAGACGGGATCGAGCGGACGGGTCATGGGCCAGGAGACGTTCTATTTCGGAACGGTATTGATGCCGAAATATCTCCACACGTCCATTCGGGAATGTCTAGAGTCCAGACCATCCCAAGACCATCTCAAAACATCCCGATACCCAGGAGTGTTCCATGCCCCCCTTGCCCCGCTGCGCCATCGTTCGCGAAGTCGGCCTGCGCGACGGTCTGCAAAGCATCGCCACCGTCGTCAGCACCGAGCGCAAGTGTGCGTGGGTGCGCACCGCGTTTGCCGCCGGCCTGCGCGAGATCGAGGTGGGCTCCTTCGTGCCGGCCCGGCTGCTGCCCCAGTTGGCCGACACGGCCGACGTCCTGCACTATGCCAAGACCCTGCCCGGGCTGAGCGCTTCGGTGCTGGTGCCCAACCTCCGCGGCGCCGAACGCGCGCTCGAACTCGGCGCAGACCTGATGATCCTGCCCCTGTCGGCCAGCCACGCGCACAGCCTGGCCAACCTGCGCAAGACGCCTGATGAGGTGGTGGCCGAACTGGGCCGCATCCGCGCCGCGCGCGATGCCTCGGGCCGGCGCACGCTGATCGAGGGGGGCGTGGGCACGGCCTTCGGCTGCACGATCCAGGGCGAGGTCCGCCCCGCCGAGGTGCTGCGCCTGATGCAGGCCCTGCTCGACGCCGGCGCCGACCGCGTGAGCCTGGCCGACACCGTGGGCTATGCCGACCCGGCCGCGGTGAGCCGCCTGTTCGAGCAGGCGCTGAGAATCGCCGGCGACCGCCTGTGCTGCGGCCACTTCCACGACACCCGCGGCCTGGCCCTGGCCAATGTGGTGGCCGCGCTGCAACTGGGCATCACGCGCTTCGATGCCTCGCTGGCCGGCATCGGCGGCTGCCCGCATGCGCCCGGCGCCAGCGGCAATGCCGCCACCGAGGACCTGGCCTTCCTGCTCGAATCGATGGGGGTGGACACCGGGCTCGATCTCGAAGCCCTGTTGGCCCTGCGCGCCCAGGTGGCCGGCTGGATCGAGGGCGAACCCACCCATGGCGCGCTGTGGCGCGCCGGCCTGCCCCAGACCTTCTGCCCGGCTCGAGCCAGGGCGTGAGCCCCTTTCATCGAAGGAGAGCGCTTCCATGTCGTCTGCTTTACCCCTCGAGGGCGTGCGCGTCGTCGAGTTCACCCACATGGTCATGGGTCCCACCTGCGGAATGATCCTGGCCGACCTCGGTGCCGAGGTGATCAAGATCGAGCCGCCCGGCGGCGACAAGACGCGCCGCCTGCCGGGCCTGGGCATCGGCTTCTTCCGCAGCTTCAACCGCAACAAGAAGAGCGTCGTGCTCGACATCCACAGCCCGGAAGGCCGCGACACCGCCGTGGAGCTCATCGGCCAGTGCGATGTGGTGATCGAGAACTTCCGCCCTGGCCTGATGGCCCAGCTCGGCCTCGACTACGCAACGCTCTCGAAGCGCTTCCCGCGCCTGATCTATGCCTCGCACAAGGGCTTCCTGCCCGGGCCTTACGAACGCCGCACCGCGCTCGACGAGGTGGTGCAGATGATGGGGGGCCTGTCGTACATGACCGGTCCCGAAGGCCGGCCGCTGCGCGCGGGCACCTCCGTCAACGACATCATGGGCGGCATGTTCGGCGCCATCGGCGTGCTGGCCGCGCTGCGCGAGCGCGAACGCACTGGACGCGGGCAAGAAGTGCAAAGCGCCCTGTTCGAGAACTGCGTGTTCCTGGTGGCTCAGCACATGCAGCAGTACCAGATGACTGGCGAGCCGCCGCCGCCCATGCCCTCGCGCGTATCGGCCTGGAGCGTCTACGACGTCTTCACGCTGGCCGACGGCGAGCAGCTGTTCATCGGTGCCGTGAGCGACCGCCAGTTCCAGACCCTGTGCGAGGTGCTCGAACGGCGCGACCTGGCCAACGACCCCACGCTGGCCACCAACGCCCAGCGTGTGGCTGTGCGCCCGGCACTGCTGCAACGCCTGGGCGAGACACTGCGGCATTGGCGGATCGACGAACTCTCGGCCCGCCTGGAAGCGGCCGGCCTGCCCCATGCCCCCATCCGGCGGCCCGACCAGCTCGTGGACGATCCGCACCTGCGCGCCAGCGGCGGCCTCGTGCCCATGACCACCGACGAGGGCGACACCACCCAGGTCGTGCTGCTGCCGCTGCGGATGGGTGGGCGTCGCCCCGGGGTGCGCCAGCCCCTGGCCAAGGTGGGCGAGCACACCGAAGAGGTGCTCTCGCGGCTGCCTTCGAGCACATGACCACAGCCCTCCACCACCACGTTCGTTCCCCGTTCCCTTCAATTCCGAAGACAAAAGGAGACATCGATGACCCCCAGCATTCACCGCCGCGCCTGGATGGTCCTGGCTGCGCTGACCCTGAGCAGCGCCGTTGCTGTAGCGCAAGGCACCGGCTCGCCCGTGCGCGTGATCCTGCCCGTGGGCGCAGGATCGGGCGTGGATACCATCGTGCGCGCCGCTCAGAACGCGCTGGCCAAGGCTCTGGGCCAGCCCGTGGTGATCGAGAACCTGCCCGGCGCCGGCGGCATCACCGGCACGCAGGCTATCGTGAAAGCCGCGCCCGACGGCAACACCATCGGTGTCGTCTCCAACAACCATGCCGTCAACCCCAGCGTGTTCAAGACCATGCCCTATGACGGCATCCGGGATCTCACGCCGATCTCGGTGGTGGGCGCCACGCCCTTCGTGTTGGTGGTCAACCCGAACAAAGTACCGGCGCGCAACGCCAAAGAGCTGCAGGCCTTTTTGCAAGCCCGCCCGGGGCAAACGAACTTTGCCTCATCCGGCAACGGCACCATCATCCACCTGGCCGGCGAGATGTTCATTGATGCCGCCGGCGTGGACTCACGCCACATCCCCTACAAAGGCATGGGGCCGATGATCGCCGACCTCATCGGCGGTCAGGTGGAATGGGGTGTGGCCGCCCTGCCCGCCGTGCAGGGCCATCTCAAGAGCGGCGCGCTGCGCGCCATCGGCGTGATGGGCTCACAGCGCGTGGCCTCGCTGCCCGAGCTGCCCACCCTTGCCGAACAGGGCTTCCCGGACGTGGACGTGGGCGGCTGGTTCGCCGTGGTGGCCCCGGCCGGGCTGCCAGCGGCCCAGGTGCAGCGCATCCACGCCGCCGTCGTGGCTGCCTTTGCCGACCCCGAGGTCAAGGCCGCGATGGCCCGCCAGGAAAACATCATCCACCCCACCTCACCCGAGGCCGCGCTGCAGTTCTTCAAGACCGAGCAGGCGCGCTACGCCCGGCTGGTGCAGAAAGCTCAAGTGAAGCTCGATTGAATCGCCCCCCACGGGGCGGCGGCCCGCCCGCCGCCGCGCCGAGGCACCGTCATGAACACTTCATGCGAGGATAGGAGTATCGAAAGTCTCTCGGTCCCATCCCGCCCATGCACGAACCGGTTCGCCTCCAGACGCCTGCCGACGCCCTGGCAAACAGCGACCTGCCCGATCCCGGGCGGCGCCGCTGGCTCGGTCGAACGGTGCTGGCCTGTGCAGCGCTGGCCGGCTGTGCGCAACGCAAGGGCCCGGGGCCCGACGAGGCCGCCGCGCCCTCTCAAGTGGCGCCGTTCTCGGCCTCGGCACCCGACGGCCGGCTGCCAAGGGGCTGGGAACCCTACGTCTTGCGCCGAGACAAGCGCCCGACCCGTTACGGCACCGAAGCGCACGACGGCCGCACCGTGCTGCGGGCCGACTCCCTCGGCGCGGCCACCGGCCTGCGCTGCCCGGTGGACATCGATCCGCTGCACGCCGGCCGGCTGCGCTTTTCCTGGAGGGTCGACGACGTGGATCCTCGCCTGACCGTGACCGATCCACGCATCGACGATGCGCCCGCGCGCGTGATCCTGGCCTTCGATGGAGACCTGCGGCGGCTGTCGCTGCGCGACCTGATCTTCTACGAGCAGGTCGAGGCTTTCACCGGTCAGCGCTTGCCCTATGCCAGCCTGATGTACGTCTGGGACGGCCGGGCGCCCCGCGAAACGGTGGTCCAGTACGCCCGCAGTGGACGCATCCGCTACCTCGTCGTCGACAGCGGCACGCAGCCGGCCGGACGCTGGCGCTTGCACGAGCGCGATGTGGTGGCCGACTTCCGTCGGGTTTTCGGCGAAGACCCCGGCCCGGTGCGCAGCGTGGGCGTGCTCACCGACAGCGACGACCTGGACATCGCGCTCACCGCCTGGTATGGCGACATCTCGCTCACACGGTCTTGACAAGCGCTGCGCTATGACAGCGTGTATGCGGTTTTGACCGTCGTGTAGAACTCGGCGGCATAGCGGCCTTGCTCGCGCGGCCCATAGCTCGAGGCTTTGCGCCCGCCAAAGGGCACGTGATAGTCCACGCCCGCGGTGGGCAGGTTCACCATCACCATGCCCGCCTGGGCATGACGCTTGAAATGCGTGGCGTGCTTCAAACTCGTGGTCGCAATGCCCGCACTCAGGCCGAAGGGCGTGTCATTGGCCAAGTGCAAAGCCTCCTCGTAATCCCTGGCGCGAATCACGCTGACCACCGGGCCGAAGATCTCCTCGGTATTGATGCGCATGGTCGGCGTGGTGTGCGTGAACAGCGCCGGGGTGAGGTAGTAGCCGGGCGCGCCGTCGGCGTTGCAGTCGATGCGTTGCCCCCCTGCGGCCAGCGTCGCACCTTCTCGTTGGCCGATGGCGATGTATTCGAGGTCCTGGGCGAGCTGGCGCTCGTCGACCACCGGGCCGATGTCGGTGCCCGGCTTGCGGGCATCGTCCACCTTCAGGCACCGCATGCGCTCGATCATCGAGGCCACGAAACGGTCGTGGATCCCCTCGGTGACGATCACGCGCGAAGACGCCGTGCAGCGCTGACCGGTGGAGAAAAAGCCGCTGTTGATGGCGCAACTGACGGCCACGTCCATGTCGGCATCGTCCAGCACCACGAAGGGGTTTTTGCCGCCCATCTCGAGTTGGAACTTCGCCCCTCGCGCCACGCAAGCCTGTGCCACCTGACGCCCGGTGGCCAACGAGCCGGTGAAGCTGACCGCCGC
>NZ_JBKBVU010000213.1:0-1012 GCF_046289365.1 Caldimonas sp.
CCCGTCCACCGCCGCGACGATCGGCTGCGGACAGGCCCGCATCGCCTTGACGACATCGCCGGTCATGCGCGTGAACATCAACAGCTCGGGGGCCTTGAGCTGCACCAGCGCTCCGATGATCTCGTGCACGTCGCCGCCCGAGCAGAAATTGCCCCCCGCACCCGAGAGCACCACCGCCTTGACGTCCACCGCATGCTGCAGGGCACGGAAGAGGTCGCGCAGCTCGGCATAGGAATCGAAGGTGAGCGGGTTCTTGCGTTCCGGGCGGCTCAGGGTGATGTGGGCCACGCCGTTGTCGCACTGCCACAGGAAGTGGCGCGCAGCATAGCCCGAGAGCTCACGCCGGTTGCCGGCGGCCAGGGCCGGGTCCAGGCCGGTGGGGGTGGAAGGAGCGCTCATGCAACCTCGCTGGAGGGGGATGAAGACGGGGGTTCGGCCTGACGTGCGGCCATGTGCACGCGCAACTGGCCCAGCAGTTCGTACAGGGCTTTGCGGTCAGCCGCACGCAGGTCGGAGAAGAACTCGATGACCCAGGCCTCGTGTTCGGCGGCGATGCGCTCGAAGACCCGGCGGCCTTCTGCGGTGAGTCGCAGCAGGAAGGCGCGCCGGTCGTCGGGCGCAGGCTCACGCGCCACGAGCCCCTCTTTTTCCAGCTCGTCGGTCAGGCCGGTGATGCTGCCGCCGGTCACCATCAGGTAGCGTGACAGGGCATTCATGCGCAGGCCTTCCGGATGCCGGTGCAGTTGCGCCAAGTAGTCGAAGCGCGACAGCGTGATGCCAAAACGCGCGCGCAGGCGTTTGCGGATCTCGGTCTCGATCTGCGTGCTGCAGGCCAGCAGGCGCAGCCACAGCTTGAGCGCCATGTGGTCGTCCGAGGCCGCGCGGGCCTCCAGGCCGATGCTGTGTTCGTCCAGGCCGGGCACGAGACGGAGTCTGGAGCCGCGTTTCACATGACCTCCCCGCCGCTGACCGAGATCGCCTGCCCCGTCACCGCCGAGGCGGCCTCGCCGCA
>NZ_JBKBVU010000213.1:1022-5262 GCF_046289365.1 Caldimonas sp.
CTGCCCGCGCCGTTGGCGAGCCAATGCCCGCCGTCGAGGGCGATCGTCTCGCCGCACAACCAGGCCACGGCATCGGCCACCTCCTCGGGCTGCACCAGCCGGCCCTGGGGGTTGCCGGCCGCCAGCTCGGCACGCGCCTGGGCCGGGCTGCGTCCGGTCTTGGCGACGATGCCCTCGATGCTTTGGCGCAGCAGGTCGGTCTCGGTATAGCCCGGGCACACGGCATTGACTGTGACGCCCTTGCGGGCCAGCTCCAGCGCCAGCGCCCGCGTCAGGCCCACTACGCCGTGCTTGGCCGCGGTGTAGGCGGTGACGTAGGCGTAGCCGCGCAGACCGGCCGTGCTGGCGACGTTGACGATGCGCCCCCATCCGGCGTCCAGCAGATCGGGCAGCGCAGCGCGGGTGCACAGGTAGGTGCCGGTGAGGTTGACGTCCAGCATGCGCTGCCACAGCCCCATGTCCGTCTTCGCCAACGGCGCGCTCTCGGCCTGGCCGGCGTTGTTGACGAGAATCGCCACCGGGCCCGACAGCTCGCGCGAGCGGGCAAAGGCCCGGGCCACCGATGTTTCGTCGGCCACGTCCACGGTCGCCACGGCATGGCCGTGGCCCGGCAGTTGCGCGCACAAGGCCTCCAAGGCTTGAGCCGTGCGGCCCATCAGCGTGAGGCGGTGGCCTTGCGCGGCCAGGCGGCGCGCAATGGCCGCGCCGATGCCTCGACCGGCACCGGTGACCACGGCATGTCGTGCGGTGACCATGCTCAGACCCCAAGGGCCCGGTTGGCCTGCTCGGCGGCGGCCAGGCTGCCCGACATCGCCCTCTCGCGCTCGAGGTTGCGCTCGAGCTGGCTCTTGGCCGACAGGTACTGCACCGGCCAGTCCACGTCGCCATAACCGAGTCGGGCGGCCTCCAGCAGCGTCCACGACGGGTTGGCCAGGTGCGGGCGCGCGATCGCGCACAGATCGGCCCGGCCCGCGGCGATGATGCTGTTGACCTGGTCGGCATCGGTGATGGCCCCGACCGCAATCGTGGCGATGCCCGCCTCGTTGCGCACGCGGTCGGCAAAAGGTGTCTGGTACATGCGGCCGTAGACCGGCTTCTGGTGGGGGCTGACCTGACCCGAGGAACAGTCGATCAGGTCGGCCCCGGCCGCCTTGAAGGCACGGCCGATGGCCACCGCGTCGTCCGGTGTGATGCCGCCCTCCACCCAGTCGTGCGCGGAGATGCGCACCGACATCGGGCGATCCTGTGGCCACACCTCGCGCAGCGCGGTGAACACCTCCAGCGGGTAGCGCAGCCGGTTGGCGAGGGATCCGCCGTAGTCATCGGTGCGCCTGTTGGTCAGCGGCGAGATGAAGCTCGACAGCAGATAACCGTGGGCGCAGTGCAGCTCCAGCCAGTCGAAACCGGCCTGCGCCGCACGCCGGGCCGCTGCCACGAAGTCCTCGCGCACGCGATCCATGTCCTGGCGGGTCATGGCACGCGGCACTGGCCCGTCGTCCAGATAGGGCACCGCCGAGGCGGAGATGAGCGGCCAGTTGCCCGAGCGCAGCGGCCGGTCGGCCCCCTCGTCCTGCCAGGGCGCGTTCGTGGAGCCCTTGGCACCCGCGTGGCCGAGCTGCATGCCGATCCTGGCCTCGGTGTGGGTATGCACGTAATCGACGATGCGCTTCCAGGCCTCGCGCTGGGCGTCGTTCCACAGGCCGGGACAGGCCGGGGTGATGCGCGCGTCGGGCGAGACGCAGGTCATCTCGGCAAACACCAGGGCGGCCCCGCCCATCGCCCGCGCCCCCAGGTGCACCAGGTGATAGTCGCCCGGCACGCCGTCGGTGGCGGAGTACTGCGCCATCGGCGAGACGACGACGCGGTTCTTCAGCGTCACCCCGCGCACCGTGAACGGCGTGAACATCGGCGGCACCGGCGCACGCACACCCTGGCGCCGCACACCGGCGCGCTCGGCCAGCCAGTCCTCGAAGCGTTCCACATAGACCTTGTCGCGCAGGCGCAGGTTCTCATGGCTGATGCGCTGGCTGCGCGTCAGCAGCGAATAGGCGAACTGCTCGGGGGGCAGGTGCACATAGCGCGAGACGTTCTCGAACCACTCGGTGGAGTTGCGTGCGGCGTTCTGGATGCGCAGCACCTCGACGCTGCGCACCGCCTCGTAGTCGCGCAAGGCGGCGGCCAAGTCGCCCGGGCGGCGCCGGATGCTGCGCGTCAGCTCGATCGCGTCCTCCAGCGCCAGCTTGGTCCCCGAGCCGATCGAGAAGTGGGCCGTGTGGGCCGCATCGCCCATCAGCACCACCGGGGCGCGGCCGTTGTGATGCACCCAGGTCTTGCACACCACGCGCGGGAACTTGATCCACTGGGCCGAGCCGCGCAGGTGGGCGGCGTTGGACATCAGCTTGTGGCCGTCGAGGTACTTCGCAAAGAGCCGCTCGCAAAAGGCGATGGACTCCTCCTTCTCCATCTTGTCCAGACCCGCCTTGAGCCAGACCTCCTCGGGCGTCTCGACGATGAAGGTGGAGGTGTCGGTGTCGTAGCGGTAGGCATGCGCCTGAAACCAGCCGTGCTCGGTCTCCTCGAACGC
Source organism: Caldimonas sp. (assembly GCF_046289365.1). Lineage (NCBI taxonomy): Bacteria > Pseudomonadati > Pseudomonadota > Betaproteobacteria > Burkholderiales > Sphaerotilaceae > Caldimonas > Caldimonas sp. The sequence continues at coordinate 3,607 of NZ_JBKBVU010000213.1, forward strand.
GAAGGTGAACGCCTCGAAAAGCTTGTGTGTGCCCAGCCACACGAAGCGGCAGCGACGCACGTCGATGTCGGGCTGGAAGGTGGCCGCGTACTTGCTGCGGATGCGGCTGTTCAGGCCGTCGCTAGCGATGATCAGGTCGGCATCGGGGAAGTCCTCATCGCTGCCCACCTCGGTCTCGAACACCAGCTTCACCCCCAGGGCCTCACAGCGGGCCTGCAGGATGTTGAGCAGGCGCTTGCGCCCGATCCCGCAAAAGCCGTGACCGCCGGAACGGATCGTGCGCCCGCGGATGTGCACGTCGATGTCGTCCCAGTGATTGAAGGCATCGAGGATCTGCGAGGCCGTCTCGGGGTCGGCCTGCTGCAGATTGCCCAGCGTCTGGTCCGAGAACACCACGCCCCAGCCGAAGGTGTCGTAGGGACGGTTGCGCTCGACCACCGTGATGTCATGGGACGGGTCGGCGCGCTTCATCAGCAACGCGAAGTACAGGCCCGCCGGGCCGCCTCCGATGCACACGATCTTCATGCCCGTGATCTCAGGGGTTGGCGATGCAATTAATTTAGAACTCAAGTATTTGGAGGTCAAGCAATTCACTCCTGGGGCCAACCCCACCCGGGTTTCCACTGAGGCACCGCGGCCCTTCCGGGTGTCCCTGGGTTTGGGTCACAATTGACGTTTACGTCAACGTCACTTCACCCCTCACCCGCACAAGGAGCACATTCATGGACATCAAGGGCAAGGTCTTCATCGTCACGGGCGGCGCCTCGGGCCTGGGCGAAGGAGCGGCGCGCATGCTGTCGCGCGAGGGCGGCAAGGTCGTGATCGCCGATCTGCAAGCCGACAAGGGCGAGGCCGTGGCCCAGGACATTGGCGGCGTGTTCGTGAAATGCGACGTGGCCAGCGAGGACGATGGCAAGGCGGTGATCGCCCAGGCCGTCTCGCTGGGCAAGCTGGTGGGCCTGGTCAACTGCGCAGGCATTGCCCCGGCCGTCAAGACCGTCGGCAAGGACGGGGCACACCCGCTGGCGGTGTTCACCAAGACGATCACAGTCAACCTGATCGGCAGCTTCAACATGATCCGCCTGGCGGCCGAAGCCATGTGCAAGAACGAACCCGAGCCCACCGGCGAGCGCGGCGTGCTGATCTCCACCGCCTCGGTGGCCGCCTATGACGGCCAGATCGGCCAGGCAGCCTACGCCGCCTCCAAGGGGGGTGTGGTGGGCATGACGCTGCCGATCGCCCGCGACCTGGCGCGCAACGGCATCCGCAACATGACCATTGCCCCGGGCATCTTCGGCACGCCCATGCTGTTCGGCATGCCCAAGGAGGTGCAGGACGCCCTGGCCGCCAGCGTGCCCTTCCCCAGCCGCCTGGGCACCCCCGAAGACTACGCCAAGCTCGTGCACCAGATCATCACCAACGAGATGCTCAACGGCGAGGTGATCCGCCTGGACGGGGCCATCCGCCTGGCGCCGCGCTGAGCCCCGCGATGCGGTGCCGCGCGGCCATTGCCGCCTGGCTGGCCCTGCTGCTGGGCTGCGCGGCGGCGCCCGTACCGGACGTCGTCCGGCCCCACCAGCCCGAGGCGGCCACCGGCCTGAGCCAGCGCTCGGCCGTGCTCGTGCGCGAGCAGGCGGTGGCCGCGGCGCACCCGCT
>NZ_JBKBVU010000015.1:0-35349 GCF_046289365.1 Caldimonas sp.
GTGCTGCGCGAGGCCCAGGTGATGCCGGTGGGCAATCCGGCGGCCAGCTTCTTCTTCCTGCTCACCGCCTTGCATGCCCTGCACGTGCTGGGCGGCCTGGTGGGCTGGGCCGTGGCGGTGCGCGCCCTGGCCCGCGCGCCGCAAGCGCAGGCTGCGGCGTGGCGGTTGGGCCTGTGCGCGCGCTACTGGCATTTCCTGCTGGCGGTGTGGGTCGTGCTCTTTGCCGCGCTGGGCTGGCTCACGCCCGAGCTCGTGGCCTACCTGTGCGGCACGGCCTGAGGAGCCTGGCATGAGCAGCATCCCCGTCCCACCGTCCTCGCCCGCAGGCGCCGCCCGCGCCGGGGCCGGCCGCTGGCGCGAGCTGGTGGCCGACTGGTCCAGCGACCGCCAGGCCTTCCAGGTGTCCTGGGGCAAGGCGATGATGTGGATCTTTCTGCTCAGCGACACCTTCGTCTTCGGCTCCTTCCTCACCGGCTACATGACGGTGCGGGCCTCGACCACGGTGGACTGGCCCAACGTCAGCCAGGTGTTCTCGCTGCACGTGGGCGGGACGGATGTGCCGCTGCTGCTGATTGCCATCATGACCTTCGTGCTGATCACCAGCAGCGGCACGATGGCCATGGCGGTGAACTGCGCTTACCGGCGCGACAAGGTCAATGCTGCCGCCCTGATGCTGCTGACGGCTGCGCTGGGCGAGACCTTCGTGTTGATGCAGGCCTTCGAGTGGTCCAAGCTCATTCTCGAGGGCGTGCGGCCCTGGGGCAACCCCTTCGGCGCGGCGCAGTTCGGGGCCAGCTTCTTCATGATCACCGGCTTCCATGGCCTGCACGTCACGGGCGGGGTGATCCTGCTCTTCGTGGTGAGCTGGAAGCTGCTGCGCGGGGACTACGACCGCCGGGGCAACTACCAGATCGTCGAGATCGTCGGGCTGTACTGGCACTTCGTCGATCTGGTGTGGGTCTTCATCTTCGCCTTTTTCTACCTGTGGTGAGGGGTCATGGACCAAGAACATTCCCAACAGCACCCCATCAGCCTGTACCTGAAGATCTGGGGGCTGCTGTTCGTGCTCAGCGCGCTGTCGTACATGGTGGACTACCTCCAGATCCAGGGGCTGTGGCGCTGGGGCCTGATCCTGGTCTTCATGCTGCTCAAGGCCGGGCTGATCATGGCCGTCTTCATGCACCTGGCCTGGGAGCGTGTGGCCCTGGTGACGGCCATCGTGCTGCCCCCGCTGCTGCTGCTGGTGCTGGTGGGCCTGATGGCGGCCGAGGCCGACCACACGCTCACCTCCCGGCTGACCTTCTTCCGCTGAAAGGGCGGTGTCCATGGCCTTGCACCCTGTCGGCCGTACCCGTCAGCGGGGACTGACCCTGGTGGCGGGTGCGCCGGCCGTGTCGTGGCGGGCCTATCTGTCGCTCACCAAGCCGCGTGTGGTGCTGCTGATGCTCTTCACGGCCTGGGTGGGCATGTGGCTGGCCCGGCCGCTGCACCCCGACCCATGGCCCGTGCTGGCCGGCCTGCTGGGCATTGCCCTGATGGCCGCGAGCGCCGCGGCACTCAACCATCTGGTGGACCGCCATGTGGATGCACGCATGGCCCGCACCCGTCACAGGCCCTTGCCGCGCGGGCAGTTGAGTGTCTGGCAGGTGGGGGTGTTTTCGCTGGTGCTGGGGCTGGCCGGCTGGGCCGTACTGTGGTGGGGCACCAACCCGCTGTGCGCGGGGCTCACCCTGGCCTCGCTCGTGGGGTATGCGGGCATCTACAGCCTGTACTTGAAGCATGCCACGCCGCAGAACATCGTGATCGGCGGGGCGGCCGGCGCGGCTCCGCCGCTGCTGGGCTGGGTGGCCGTCACGGGCCAGGTCGAGCCGGGCGCCTGGCTGCTGTTCCTCATCATCTTCATCTGGACCCCGCCGCATTTCTGGGCTCTGGCCATCGACCGGCGTGAGGACTATGCGCGCGTGGGCGTGCCGATGCTGCCGGTCACCCATGGGGTGGCTTACACGGCGCGGCGGGTGCTGGGCTACACGCTGGCGCTGGTGGCGGTGAGTCTGCTGCCGGCGGCCCTCGGACTGGGCGGTGGGCTCTACCTGGCCGGGGCGGCGCTGCTGGGCATGCGCTTCGTGGCGATGGCCTGGAAGCTGCAGCGCGACCTGCGCGTGGCTTTGCCGCTGTTCCGCTACTCGATCACCTACCTCTTCGGGTTGTTCGCACTGCTGCTGGTGGATGCCACGCTCGGGGCGTGAGCGCCTTCACCAGCCCAGCCCCAGCCGCAGCGGCAGGTACAGGGCCATGCCCACGAGGATGGTGCCCAGGATGTCGCGGCGCCAGAAGTAGTAAGCCGTGGCAGCCGCCAGCCCGAAGATCCGGGCGTCGCGCCAGGTGGTGATCAGCTCCCCCTGGGTCATCAGCACTTCGGGCGCGATCACGGCCGCCAGCGCGGCCAGCGGGGCGTACTTCAAGCCGCGCTTGACCCAGCCGGGCAGGTGCAGCTCGCGCTCGGGCAGCAGGAAGAAGCTGCGCGTGAGCACGGTGATCACGCCCAGCCCGGCGATCGTGAGGACCGCTTCCCAGGGGCTCATCATGTCCCTGCTCCTGGACGGCGTGCGCGCTTCCAGGCGCGCTCGGCCGCCTCCATCGCCAGGCCGGCGGCCACGGCAGCGGCAATGGCCACCACGATGTTGAGCTTGAGCGGCAGGGCATAGGCCGCCACCGCAGCGGCACCGGCCACGCCAGCGGCCACCCAGGTGGAGCGTTCCTTCAGCAGCGAGCACATCACGCCCAGCAGCGCCAGCACGCCGGCAAAGCCCAAACCCCATGCGGGCGGGATCACGTTGGCCAGCACGATGCCCAGCACCGAGGCGCTCTGCCAGGCGATCCAGTTCGTCGCCACGCCGCCCCAGTAGTAGGGCATCTGATCCTCCACCCGGTGTTCGGGATCGGGGAAGCGCTTCATGAACATCACGTAGTTCAGGTCACCGCTGAAATAGCCCAGCACACAGCGCTGGCGCAGCGGGAAGCGTGCGAAGTAGGGCCGCCACATCGCGCTGAAGATCACGAAGCGCAGGTTCACGCAGGTGGCCGCGGCCCACACCACCCACATCGGCGCGCCGGCGGCCATCAGCGGCAGCGCGGCGAGCTGGGCGCTGCCGGCGAACACGAAGAAGGTCATGAACAGCGCCAGCGGCACCGACAGCCCAGACTTGACCATCGCCACGCCGGTCACCAGCCCCCAGGCCGCGATGCCCAGCGCCAAGCTCACCATGTGGCGGGCGCCGAGACGGAATTCGGGGTGGCGCCAGGTGGCGCGGAGCAGGGCGGTATTCATGCAGGCGATAACGACCCGCCATTGTCGCCAAAACTGGTGTACAGCGACCTGAACATCGGATGATTCGAGGCCGCCGCCTGGCCGGGCTGCGCCGGAACCGGTGGGCCGGTCAGTCGGCGGGCAAAGGGGTCCCGGGCGCAACGGCCCGCAGCAGCAGTCCCGTGGTGGACACGCGCAGCTCCATCTCGCTGGCTCCGTTCACGGCCTTGAAGCTGGCCGAGCCGTAGTCGGTGTCGAGCAGGCCCGACAGCCAGCCGAAGCGCTCGCGCAGGGTGAACAGATCCACCGGCCGGTCCAGGCGCAGGCTGTGCACCGTGCGCTCGGCCGCGCGTTCCTGGTCGAGCGAGAGATAACGGCCCGCTACGCGGTCCAGCTCATAGGCGGTGTGCAGGCCCAGCAGGTGGGCCACCGGCTTCCACTTCAGCACGTGGGCATCCACGTAGAGCGCATCGCCGCGCAGCTCGAAAGCCTGGCGGCGGCCGTCGGGCAAGGTGAAGTGGGCGCGGAAGTGCTGTGGCCCCAGCGGCTCGATGCGGATGTGAGCGGCCACCTGTTCATGCGTGAGCGCACGGTAGCCGTGCATCCCCAGCCCGATCAGGCTGATCGCCACCCCGCTCACCAGCAGCACGAGCCCCACCAGGGTGTGGACCAGCAGGCCCAGTGGCCGGGCGCGCAGCAGGCTGCGAAAGGCGGCGGCCATGAAGAACAGGCCCAGCAGCCACAGCGCCAGCGAGGCCCAGCCGCCCGGGCCCAGGGGCAAGGGCATGTCCTCGAACCAGCGCTTGACGATGGCGGCGTCCATGGACTGATCCTGCCATGAATGGGCTCCGATGGCCGGGCAAGCCCGAGCGCGCGCGATGGCCTTGCCCAGGCACAATCCCCGGCACCGGCAAGGGCCTGTGGCCCAGGAGGAGACCGCCCCGATGAGCTCACCCGACCAAGACCGCCGCGCGTTGCGCGAGCGCCTGCTGGCCGCCCGCCAGGCCCTGCCCGACCGGCTGGAGCGGGCCGTGGGGCTGCAGACGGTGCTGCGGAGCTGGCTGGTGGGCCGGCGTGAGACCCGCATCGGCGCCTACTGGCCCATCAAGGGCGAGTTCGACCCGCTGCCGGCGCTGTACCGCTGGCAGGAGGGGGCTCCTGAGGGCACGACGCGCCAGATCGGCCTGCCCGTGGTGGACAAGGCCAGCGGCCGGTTGCGCTTCCATGTGTGGTTCCCGGGCTGCCCGATGGAGGAGGACGCCTACGGCATTCCCAAGCCCAAGGACACCGAGACCTTCGAGCCCGAACTGCTGCTGGTGCCCTGCGTCGGCTTTGGGCCGGCGGGCCTGCGCCTGGGCTATGGCGGCGGCTTCATCGACCGCACGCTGGCGGCGCTGCATCCGCGTCCCTGGTCGGTGGGCCTGGGCTATGCACACGGCTTCCTGCCGCTGCTCAAGCCCCTGCCCGGGGAGGCCTGCCTCGACACCCTCCTCACCGAAGAAGGGGTGATGTGGGAGCGCGGCTGAGGTCTTCTCAGGCCAAGCCCAGCCGCTCGCAGATCTGCAGCGTGGCGTTGGCCTGGTTCATCGTGTAGAAGTGCAGGCCCGGCGCACCGGCCGTGCGCAACTGGTCGCAAAGGTCGCTGACCACGTCCAACCCGAAGGCCTGGATCGAGGCCTTGTCGTCGCCGTAAGCCATCAGCCGCAGCCGGATCCAGCGCGGGATCTCGGCGCCGCAGGCGTCGGAAAAGCGCATGAGCTGCGAGGAATTGGTGATGGGCATGATGCCCGGGACGATGGGCACATCCACGCCGAGCTTGTGCGCATCATCGACGAAGCGGAAGTAGGCGTCGCTGTTGAAGAAGTACTGCGTGATCGCCGCATTCGCCCCGGAGCGCACCTTGGTGGCGAAGGCCTGCAGGTCGGCCTCGGGCGAGCGGGCCTGCGGGTGCATCTCGGGGTAGGCGGCCACCTCGATGTGGAAGTGATCGCCTGTCTCGGCGCGGATGAAGGCAACCAGGTCACTGGCATGGCGGAACTCGCCAAAGCTGCCGTAGCCGCTGGGCAGGTCGCCACGCAAGGCCACCAGGCGGCGGATGCCCATGTGCCGGAACTGCGCGAGCTGGGCGCGCACGCTGTCGCGGGTGGCGCCGATGCAGGAGAAGTGCGGCGCAGCGTCCACGCCTTCGGACAGGATGGCTTGCACCGTCTGCACGGTGCCGTCCTGGGTGGATCCCCCGGCGCCGTAGGTCACCGAGCAGTACTCGGGCTTCAACGCGTAGAGCTGCGCGCGCGCGGCCGCGAGCTTGACCGCGCCTTCGGCGGTCTTGGGCGGGAAGAACTCCAGGCTGATCGGCAGCCGGTTCTGGGTGGCTTTCATCGGATCCTCTCTTGTGTGTTCGGGTGGGGGTCAGCCCGGCGTGTGCGCCCAGATGAAGAACTCGCGGTTGCCGTCGCCGCCGGTGATGGGGCTTTCGAACCAGCCGCGCACCACCCAGCCCAGGGCCTGGCAAGCCGTGCGCAGGCGCTGCTCTACCAGCGGGTACAGGCCGGCGTCTTTCACCAGCCCGCCTTTGCCCACCTGGCCGGGGCTCAGCTCGAACTGTGGCTTCACCAGCATCAGCACCTGGGCGCCGGGCTTGAGCCAAGGCGCCAGCGCCGGCAGCACCAGGGTCAGCGAGATGAAGGACAGATCGCCCACCATCAGATCGAAACTGGCCGGTGCCTGTTCACGTGCGAAGGCCGTGCCCTCGGGCGAGCGCGCATTGAGGCCTTCGTAGACCGTCACGCGCGCATCGCAGCGCAGGCGCTCGTGCAGTTGCGCCTGGCCCACCTCCAGCCCCACCACCGCGGCCGCCCCGGCGTGCAGCAGCGCGTCGGTGAAGCCGCCGGTGCTCTGGCCCACGTCCAGGCAGCGCCAGCCGCGCACGTCCAGGCCGCTCTCGCGCAGGGCCCCCTCCAGCTTGAGTCCGCCACGGGAAACGAAGCGCAGCTCGGCATCGTCGGTCACCTGCAGCGTGCAGCCTTCGGGCAGGTCCTCCCCCGCCTTCTTCGGCACCTGCCAGCCCTGCGGCCCCTTCCAGCGCACGGCCCCACGCTCGATCAGCCGCTGGGCCGCCGAACGCGACGGTGCCAAGCCCTGCTGCACCAGCAATTGATCCGCTCGCATCATCGAAGCCTCAGACATCCGGCGCACGCCGCGGATCCGGCGGGGCCGGTCCGCCAGCGCCGCCCCCTGGAGGGGGGCGGCCGCAGGGGGTGGTCCATCAATACCTGTAGGTGTCGGGCTTGTAGGGGCCTTCTTTCCTGACGCCGATGTAGGCCGCCTGCTCGTCCGTCAGCTCGGTGAGCATGGCGCCGAGCTTGGACAGTTGCAGGCGCGCCACCTTCTCGTCCAGGTGCTTGGGCAGCACGTAGACCTTGCCCACTTCGTACTGGCCGGGCTTGGTGTACAGCTCGATCTGCGCCAGCGTCTGGTTGGCGAAGCTCGACGACATCACGTAGCTCGGGTGGCCCGTGGCGCAGCCCAGATTCACCAGGCGGCCTTTGGCCAGCAGGATGATGCGCTTGCCGTCGGGGAAGATGACATGGTCCACCTGGGGCTTGATCTCCTCCCAGCGGTACTGCTCGATCGAGGCGATGTCGATCTCGTTGTCGAAGTGGCCGATGTTGCAGACGATGGCCTGGTCCTTCATCTTCAGCATGTGGTCATGGGTGATCACATGCTTGTTGCCGGTGGCTGTGACGAAGATGTCGGCCTTGTCGCAGGCGTAGTCCATCGTGACGACCTTATAACCTTCCATGGCCGCCTGCAGCGCGTTGATGGGGTCGATCTCGGTCACCCACACCTGGGCCGACAAGGCGCGCAGCGCCTGGGCCGAACCCTTGCCCACGTCGCCGTAGCCGCACACCACCGCGATCTTGCCGGCGATCATCACGTCGGTGGCGCGCTTGATGCCGTCCACCAGCGACTCGCGGCAGCCATAGAGATTGTCGAACTTGCTCTTGGTGACGCTGTCGTTGACATTGATGGCGCGGAAGAGCAGGGTGCCGCGCGCGCTCATCTCGTTGAGGCGGTGCACACCGGTGGTGGTTTCCTCGGTCACGCCGATGATCTTCGCGCTCTTGCGGCTGTACCAGGTCGGGTCCTGGGCGAGTTTGGCCCGGATCGCGGCGAAAAGCTCGCGCTCTTCCTCGCTGCCCGGTTTGTCCAGTACAGAGGGGTCTTGCTCGGCGCGCCGGCCCAGGTGCATCAGCAGCGTGGCGTCGCCGCCGTCGTCCAGAATCATGTTCGGGCCTTCGGCCTCGGAGCCGGCAGGCCCGAACTCGAAAATGCGGTGGGTGTAGTCCCAATAGTCCTTCAGCGACTCGCCCTTGTAGGCGAACACGGGCGTGCCTTGGGCCACCAGCGCGGCGGCGGCATGGTCCTGAGTGCTGAAGATGTTGCACGAGGCCCAACGCACACTGGCCCCCAGGGCCTGCAGCGTCTCGACCAGCACGGCCGTCTGGATCGTCATGTGCAGGCTGCCGGCGATGCGCGCGCCGCGCAGGGGCTGGCTGGCCGCGAATTCCTCGCGGATGGCCATCAGGCCGGGCATCTCGGTCTCGGCGATCCGGATTTCCTTGCGCCCCCAGTCGGCGAGCGACAGGTCGGCGATGACGTACTGGTCGCTCGACAGGGCGGGCTTGAGGACAGCGTTCATGTGTTTCTCCTGGTGGAAAAACCGCTGTGCACCGGGGGAGAACATTGCGAGACCCACCCGGCAGGACACATGCGGGTGAGCGCCGTTGCAATCGAAGCCGTCCGAGCCTGGGGCCTGAGGGCCTTGCAACGCTCCTCGGACAGACCATCATTGTAGCCGCCCCGGCGGGGGTATGTGGCAGTGGGCTGCCTCGCGGGCGCCAAAACCGGTAGCATTTGCACTTTGCGCGCGGCCCCAAAGCGTGCCCGGGCGTCGCCAGGCGTCCGATCCCTTGGCCCACCGGCCGAGACTCTGGAGAGTTTTCCGTGTCCTTCGCCCCCGAAACCCGGCGCCGCCGGACCTTCGCCATCATTTCCCACCCCGACGCCGGCAAGACCACGCTGACGGAGAAGCTGCTGCTGTTCTCGGGCGCGATCCACATCGCCGGCTCGGTGAAGGCGCGCAAGGCCAGCCGCCACGCCACCTCCGACTGGATGGAGATCGAGAAACAGCGTGGCATCTCGGTGGCCAGTTCGGTGATGCAGATGCTCTACCGCGACCATGTGGTGAACCTGCTCGACACGCCCGGCCACAAGGACTTCTCGGAAGACACCTACCGCGTGCTGACGGCGGTGGATTCGGCGCTGATGGTGATCGACGCGGCCAATGGTGTGGAGGCCCAGACCCGGCGTCTGATCGAGGTGTGCCGCCAGCGCGACACGCCCATCCTCACCTTCGTGAACAAGATGGACCGCGAGGGCCGCGACCCCATCGCCTTGCTCGACGAGATCGAGCAGGAACTCGGCATGCCCTGCGTGCCCATGACCTGGCCGGTGGGGCAAGGCAAGGCCTTTGCCGGCATCATCAACCTGCGCCAGAGGAGCATGCGCCTGTTCAAGCCGGGTCAGGACCGTGTGACTGATGATGAAGTCGTGTCGCTCGACGAGGCCGAGGCCTTGCGGGCACGTTTCGGGCACGACTTCGAGCAGGCCGAACAGAACATCGAGCTGCTGACCGAGGCCGCGCCGGCCTTCGATATGGAGGCCTTTCTGGCCGCCAAGCAGACACCGGTGTTCTTCGGCTCGGCCGTCAACAACTTCGGCGTGCAGGAGGTGCTTGATGCCCTGGTCGACCTCGCGCCGCCGCCGGCGCCGCGCCGCAGCACCACGCGGCTGGTGCGCCCGGAGGAGGCGCAGTTCTCCGGCGTGGTGTTCAAGGTGCAGGCCAACATGGACCCGGCGCACCGCGACCGCATCGCCTTCGTGCGCGTGTACTCCGGCCGCTACACCCAGGGCATGAAGCTCAAGGTGCAGCGCACCGGCAAGGAGCTGCGCCCCACCAGCGTCGTGACCTTCCTCTCGCAGCGCCGCGAGGCGGTGGACGAGGCTTACGCCGGCGACATCATCGGCTTCACCACCCACGGCGGCGTGCAATTGGGCGACACCCTCACCGAGGGCGAGGCCCTGCAGTACACCGGGCTGCCGTTCTTCGCGCCCGAGCTTTTCCAGGCGGTGGAACTGGCCAACCCCATGAAGAGCAAGCAGCTCCAGGCCGGCCTGATGCAGTTGGGCGAAGAGGGGGCCATCCAGGTCTTCCGTCCGCACGAGGGCGGTGCGATGCTGCTGGGGGCCGTGGGCCAGCTTCAGTTCGAGGTGGTGCAGCACCGCCTCAAGGCCGAGTATGGCGTGGACGTGCGTCTGATGCCCTCGCGTTTCGTCGGGGCCCGCTGGGTCACGGCCGACTCGCCCGAGGAACTCAAGAAGTTCATCGACGTCAACGGCAGCAAGCTGGCGCTGGATGTGGCCGACACCCTGGCCTATCTGATGACCTCGCCCTATGACCTGCGCCTGACGCAGGAGCGGCATCCCAACATCCGCTTCCATCCGCTGCGCGAGCGTGCGGTCCTGACCTTGCAGCAGGCCGCCGGACGCACCCGACGATGCAACCCCTATCGGCCTGGCCGGTGCCGGCGCGCCGCCACCTGCGAGGGTTGTTCACCGACATCGACGACACGCTCACCCGCGACGGGGCGATCACGCCCGAGGCCTTGCACGCCTTGCACGCGCTGCGCGATGCAGGCTTGATCGTCATTCCGATCACGGGACGGCCGCTGGGCTGGTCCGAGCCCTTGACACGCGAGTGGCCAGTGGCGGCCATCGTGCCCGAGAACGGCGCCTTGGCCGTGCTGCCCGACGGTCGGCGCCTGTACGTACAGGACGAGGCCACGCGGGCGCGCAACGCCCGCCGCCTGGCCGAGGTGGCTCAGCGCATCCTGGCGCAGGTGCCGGGTGCCCGACTGGCACGCGACAGCGCCGGTCGTCTCACCGACATCGCGATCGACCACAGCGAGTTCGCGCACCTGCCGCCCGAACGCATCGACCAGGTCGTTGCGCTGATGCACGCCGAGGGCATGGTGGCCACTGTCAGCTCGATCCACATCAACGGCTGGTTTGGCACGCATGGCAAGTGGAGCGGCGCCTGCTGGATCGCCAGGGAACTGCTGGGCATCGACCTGGAGCGCGAGCTCGACCGCTGGGCCTATGTGGGCGACTCCACCAACGATCAGCCCATGTTCGAGCGCTTCGAGCACAGCGTCGGTGTGGCCAACATCATGCGCTTCGTGCCGCAGATGCAGCACCTGCCCCGCTATGTCACGCCGTCCGAGCAAGGCGCCGGCTTCGCCGAGGTGGCGCGCTGCGTGCTGGCGGCGCGTTGATCTCAGGGCTTGCGGCCGGCAATGCCCGTCCACAGTTCGTCAAGGTTGGCGATGCCCCAGGCCTGGGGGTCCTCATGGCCGACGATGCGGTCGTTGGTCTGCACCGTGCCCAGCTCCAGCACCTCGGGCACGATATAGGTGTTCGATTTGGTCGAGAAGAACACCTTCACCCGAGGCAGCAGCAGCGAACGTTCGCTCTGTTCGAGCACCACGCCCAGCCGGCCCGATTGCAGGCGCACCAGCGAGCCCGTGGGGTAGATGCCCACGCATTTGACGAAGGCTTGAAAGATGCGCTCGTCGAAGTGGCCCTCCTTGGCCCACAGCGCCATCTTGCGCAGCGACTCGGCCGGCGGCCAGCCGGCCTTGTACGGGCGGTCGGAGGTGATGGCGTCGTAGACGTCGCACACCGCCCCCATCTTGGCGTACAGACTGATGGCCTCGCCCTTCAGACGATCGGGGTAGCCGCTGCCGTCGATCTTCTCGTGGTGATGCAGGCACACGTCCAAGGCCATCTCGGAGCGCACCCCTGCTTGCCGCAGCATCTCGTAGCCTGCCCTGGGATGGGCCTGGACCTGGGCGAATTCCTCGGGGGTGAGGCGGCCCGGCTTGTTCAGGATGTCCAGCGCGATGGCGGCCTTGCCCAGGTCGTGCAGCAGCCCGGCCAGAGCCGCTTCCCGGATTTCCTCGGGGCTGAGTCCAAGCTGTCGTGCCAAAGCGGCACACAAGGCGGCCACGGCCACCGAGTGCAAATAGGTGTAGTCGTCCTTGGTCTTGAGTCGGGCCAAGCTGATCAGCGCGTGCGGGTTGCGTTGCAGAGAATCCGACACGTCCCCAGCCAGGGCTTTCAGCGGCGTGGTGTCGACCACTTTGCCCAAGCGGGCCTGCTGAAAGAGGAGCTTGATTTCCTTCTTGGCTTGAGTGAGCACCCGCTGCGCGCGCTCCAGCTCGCCCTCCAGGCTCACCGTACGCGCAGGGAGCGGCGCTTCGAGGCCGTGGGGGCTTTGCGCGCGCAGTTCGGCTCGCAAGCGCTCGTCATCGGCCGAGCCTTCTGTCGGCAAGCTTGGCGCGTCGGGTTCGGGCGCCACGTCCAGGCCCTTGTCCACGTTGATCACCACCTCCTTGACCGGCGAGCGCAACAGCTTGTCCAGGTCCTCGGCAGACTTCAGGACGAAGGAGGTTTTCCAAAACGGATGCTCTAGCCAAGACGTGCCGCACAGGGCATGCAGGTACATGCCCAGGCGCACCTGGCCGACGGGGATCTTCTTCAGCATGGAGCCGCCATGCTAGTGCCGCCGGCGTACTGGCAAGCCCACAGAAGCGTGGCAAAAGACGCGCTTCATGCGCTTTTCGTTCGATCGCTGCGGCTGTGTACCGCCGTTCGACCGACCCAGCGCCCCGGTCTTGCAGCTGACCTGCCCACAGCTTGGTGAGCGCTCACATGGCTGCGCATCATGAGCGCCCCCAAAAAGCGCAGAATGAGGCTGCGCCGCCTGCCGGTCTTACAGACCGGCCGCTGCACGCAGCGCCTGCGCTTTATCGGTGCGTTCCCAGGTGAACTCGGGCTCCTCGCGGCCGAAGTGACCGTAGGCCGCAGTCCTGGAATAGATCGGGCGCAGCAGGTCCAGCATCTGGATGATGCCTTTGGGCCGCAGGTCGAAGTGTTCGTTGACCAGGGCGGCGATCTTCTCGTCCGGGATCACGCCCGTGCCCTCGGTGTAGACGGTCACGTTGATCGGGCGTGCCACGCCGATGGCGTAGCTGAGCTGGATCTGGCACTGACGGGCCAGGCCGGCGGCAACGATGTTCTTGGCCACGTAGCGCGCGGCATAGGCGGCCGAGCGATCGACCTTGGACGGGTCCTTGCCGGAGAAGGCCCCGCCACCGTGCGGACAGGCGCCACCGTAGGTGTCGACGATGATCTTGCGGCCGGTCAGGCCGCAGTCGCCCTGCGGGCCGCCGATGACGAAGCGTCCGGTCGGGTTGATCAGGTATTTGGTGTCCTTCAGCCACTCCTTGGGCAGCACCGGCTTGATGATCTCTTCGATCACCGCCTCGATGAACGAGGCCTTCATCTTCTTGGGCGTCTCGCTCTGGTCGGGGCTGTGCTGGGTGGACAGCACCACGGTGTCGATGCTGTGCGGACGGCCGTCCACATAGCGCATCGTCACCTGGCTCTTGGCATCCGGGCGCAGGAAGGGCAGGCGGCCGTCCTTGCGCAACTGGGCTTGGCGCTCGACCAGGCGGTGCGCGTAGTAAATCGGCGCGGGCATCAGCTCAGGCGTCTCGTCGCAGGCGTAGCCGAACATCAGGCCCTGATCGCCGGCGCCCATGTTCAGGTAGTCGTCGCTGGCCTGGTCCACGCCCTGGGCGATGTCGTTGCTCTGCTTGTCATAGGCCACCAGCACCGCACAGCCCTTGTAGTCGATGCCATATTCGGTGTTGTCGTAACCGATGCGCTTGATGGTGTCGCGCGCCACCTCGATGTAGTCGACATGGGCGTTGGTCGTGATCTCGCCGGCCAGCACCACCAGACCGGTGTTGCACAGGGTCTCGGCGGCCACGCGCGAGCGCGGATCCTGCTCGAAGATGGCATCGAGGATGGCGTCGGAGATCTGGTCGGCCACCTTGTCGGGGTGGCCTTCGGACACGGATTCGGACGTGAAGAGAAAATCGTTCGCCACTGCAGGGCCTCCTGTTTCGATGACACTCCGGGCGTTTGCCGACCCGGGTCCTGGAGGAGGAGCGGCGAACGCTTTAGCGGTACTTGTAGGGTGGGCCCCCGACCGAAGCCGGCGCCCGCCCGGCAGGGGCTCGCTATGCTTGCCACCTGCACATCGCCCCGCAAGTTGTTCCTTAACCCGGCGATCCGCCCATTATAGAAACAGATGTTGATCCTCTTTCGCCTGCTGTCCCGATGTCCCTTGTGGCTGCTCCACCACATCGGGGCCGCCCTGGGATGGCTTGCGTTTGGCCTGTCCCCTGCCTACCGGCACCGTTTCCGCGAGAACGCCGCCCAGGCCGGCCTGGACTGGGCGCAGGCTCGCCCGGCCGTGGCCTCGGCCGGGCGCATGGCCGCCGAGCTGCCGTGGCTGTGGATGCGTCCGCACGACCGTCTCCTGGGCTCGTGGGTGCGTGTCGAGGGGGGCGAACACATCCGGGCGGCCCATGCCCAGGGACGCGGACTGATCTTCCTGACCCCCCACCTGGGGTGCTTCGAAGTGACGGCACAGGCCTACGCCGAGCACTTCAGCGCCTTGTGCGGGCCGCTCACCGCCCTGTACCGGCCGCCGCGCAAGGCGGTGCTGCGCGACCTGGTGGACACGGCGCGACACCGCCCCGGCCTGAAGACGGCGCCCGCGACGCTGGCCGGCGTGCGACAGATGATCCGCGCGCTCAAGGCGGGCGAGGCGGTGGGCCTGCTGCCCGATCAGGTGCCGCCCGAGGGCCTGGGGGTCTGGGCGCCCTTCTTTGGCCGGCCCGCCTACACGATGACCCTGGCCTCACGCCTGGCCCACCAGACCGGCGCCCAGGTGCTGCTGGCTTGGGGTGAGCGCCTGGCCCGCGGAGCGGGGTATGTGGTGCGGTTTTCGCCATTGGAGGAGGCCCTGCCCGTTGAGGCAGAATCGGCGGCCGCCTGCATCAACCGTGCGATGGAACGACTGATCCTGCAATGCCCCGGCCAGTACCTGTGGGGCTACCACCGCTACAAAGGCCCGCGGACGCTGCCGGCCGATGGAGCTCAGCCGTGAGGCGCTGGGCCAGCCACGCCGCGATCGGCCTGATGTGGCTGCTGCACTGGCTGCCGCTGCCGGTGCAGGCTGGTCTGGGCCGCAGCCTTGGACGCGCGCTGTTCGCGCTGGGGCGTTCGCGCCGGCGCATTGCCCTGCGCAACCTGGAGCTGTGCTTTCCGCACTGGACCGCCCCCCAGCGTGAGGCCCTGGCCCGCGAGCACTTCCAGTGGCTGGGTCGCAGCCTGCTCGAGCGCGGCTTGCTGTGGTACGGCTCGCGCAGCCGCTTGGAGCGCCTGATCCGCGTCGAAGGCGACATCGGCCTGGCCGACCGCAGCGACAAGCCGGTGATGTGGCTGGCCCCCCACTTCATGGCGCTGGACGTGGCCGGCGTGGCCATTCAATTGCATGTGAAGAAGACCGGCACCTCCATCTACCAGGCCCAGAGTGACAAGGTCTTCGACGCGGCGATGCGCCGCGGGCGGCTGCGCTTCGGCAATGCCGAGATCTTCTCGCGCAAGGAGTCGGCCAAGCCGCTGATGCGCTGCATCCGCCGCGGCCAGCCCTTCTTCAACCTGCCCGACATGGACTTCGGCCCCAAGGATGCGGCCTTCGTGCCCTTCTTCGGCGTGCCTGCGGCCACGCTGCTGGCGCCTTCGCGCATGGCCCGCGCCCTGGACATGGTGGTGCAGCCCGTGGTGGCCGAAATGCTGCCGGGCGGCCAGGGGTATGTGGTGCGCTTCCTGCCGCCCTGGACGGATTTCCCCACCGACGACGCGCTGGCCGACACGCGGCGGATGAACCAGTGGATCGAGCGCGAGATCGAGCGCATGCCTGCCCAGTACTTGTGGGTGCACAAGCGTTTCAAGACCCGCCCGCCCGGCGAACCCCGCCTGTACTGACCGCCCGGTGGCCGGCGCGGCGGGGGATAATCGGCGCATGAAACTGCGCTTCACCAAGATGCACGGGGCGGGCAACGACTTCGTCGTGATCGACGCCACCGCGGCCCCGCTGTCGCTGTCTGTGGCGCAGCTGCAGCGCCTGGGCGACCGGCGCTTGGGCGTGGGGGCCGACCAGATCCTCGTGGTCGAGCGCGCCTCGTCGGCCGATGCCGATTTCCGCTACCGCATCTTCAACGGCGCCTCGGGCGAGGAGGTCGAGCACTGCGGCAACGGTGCGCGCTGCTTCGTGCGCTTCGTGCACGACAAGGGCCTGAGTGAGCGCAACCCCTTGCGGGTCGAGACCGTCAACAACCGCCTGGTGCTGCAGGCCCAGGCCGATGGCCGGGTGACGGTGGACATGAACGCACCGATCTTCGAGCCCGATCGCGTGCCCTTCGATGCCACGGGGCTCACGCCCCGCCTCGCAGGCCCGCAGCCCGGCTTGCCGCTGTGGCCGCTGGACCTGGGCGATGTGACGGTCGAGGTGGCGGTGCTGTCCATGGGCAATCCCCATGCCGTTTTGCGGGTCGACGACGTGGACGATGCACCGGTGGCGCAGTGGGGCCCGCGCATCGAGCGGCATCCGCGCTTTGCGCGCAAGGTCAACGCCGGCTTCCTGCAGATCATCGACCGCGGTCACGTGAAGCTGCGCGTGTACGAGCGCGATGCGGGCGAGACGCTGGCCTGCGGCACCGGCGCCTGCGCGGCCGTGGTGGCCGGCATCCGCCAAGGCCTGCTCGATCCCGCGGTCGAGGTCGATACGCGCGGCGGCCGGCTGCGCATCGAATGGGAGGGCGGCGAGGCCCATGTCTTCATGACCGGCCCGGCGCAGACCGTCTTTGAAGGAGAAATCGAACTGTGAGCACTTCTTCCGGCATCCACGGCATCACCGAGGACGACATCGCCCACTTCCTCGCCAACACGCCCGGCTTCTTCGAGCGCCATGCCGAGCTGCTGGCCAGCATCCAGCTCACCAGCCCGCATGGCCATCGCGCCGTCTCGCTGCAGGAGCGTCAGATGGAGATGCTGCGCGAGAAGATCCGCGGCTTGGAGATGCGCCTGATGGAGATGATCCGCCACGGCCAGGAGAACATGGCGATCGCCGACAAGCTGCACCGCTGGACGCGCGCCCTGATGCTCACCGCCGATCCGGCCGACCTGCCCGGCACCCTGGTGCACGAACTCAAGGCCCAGTTCCTCATCCCCCAGGCCGGCATCCGCGTCTGGGGCGTGGTGGGCGCCTATGCCGACCAGCCTTTCGCCCAGGGGGCCAGCCAGGACACGCGCGCCTTCGCAAGCAGCCTGGTGCAGCCCTATTGCGGGGTGAATGCCGGCTTCGAGGCCGTGGGCTGGCTGGACGAGCCCACCACGGTGACCTCGGTGGCCCTGATCCCGCTGCGTCATGGCGTGGGCACCGACGCGTTCGGCCTGCTCGTGCTGGGCTCCCCGGACCCGACCCGCTACACCGCCGACATGGGCACCGAGTTCCTGATGCGTGTGGGCGACCTGGCCAGTGCCAGCCTCACGCGCCTGCTGCCGGAAGGCTGAGGCGGGAGCGGCCATGAAGGACGAGCCGCTGCCGCCGCCCATCGAGGGCTATCTCGAGCATCTGCGCGTGCAGCGGCGCGTGGCCGAGCTCACGCTGCGCGCCTATGCGCGCGACCTCGCACAACTGGCCCGGCTGGCCGACGAGGCTGGCGTGGCACTGGAAGCGGTCCAGGCCCATCACGTGCGCCGCTGGCTCGGCCGGTTGCATGCGGGGGGGCTGTCCGGACGCAGCCTGGCGCGCACGCTCAGTGCCTGGCGGGGCTGCTACCGCTGGTGGGGGCGCCAGGGGGGCATCGCCCACAACCCTGTCGAGGGCGTCAAGGCTCCCAAGGCCCCCAGGACGCTGCCCAAAGCCCTGTCGGTGGAGCAGTCGGTGGCCTTGGCCGAACAGGGGCCGAGCGCCGCAGACGACCCCGTGCTGGCCGCGCGCGACCGCTGCATCGTGGAGCTGCTGTACGGGTGCGGCTTGCGCGTCAGCGAACTCGCCGGTCTGGACCTGCGCGCCACACCGGCCTCGCGCGGCTGGGTCGATCTGGACGGCGCCGAAGTCCACGTATTGGGCAAGGGCGGCAAGCGGCGCAGCGTGCCGGTGGGGCGGGCGGCGCTGCAGGCGCTGCGCGAGTGGCTGGCGCAGCGGCCGCGCCTGGTGCCCAGCGACGAGGCCGCGCTGCTGCTGAGCGAGCGCGGCAAGCGGCTGTCGGTCCAGCAGATCCGCGTGCGCCTGTCCCGGCGCGCCCTGCAGGCCGGTGTGCCCACACGGGTCCATCCGCACATGCTGCGCCATTCCTTTGCCTCGCATCTCCTGCAGTCCAGCGGCGACCTGCGCGCGGTGCAGGAACTGCTCGGCCATGCCCACATCACCACCACCCAGATCTACACCCGGCTGGACTTCCAACACCTCGCTCGGGCCTACGACGCGGCCCATCCGCGGGCACGTCGCAAGCCCTGAGCCTTTGAACCCCTCCCTTCCATGAATGTCATCACCCTGCGCGAAGGCAAGGAGCGTTCCCTGCTGCGCCACCACCCCTGGGTCTTTCAGGGGTCCATCGCCCGCGGACAAGCCAATGCCGGCGACACCGTGCGTGTCGAAGCCCAGGACGGCCGCTTCCTCGCCTGGGCGGCCTACAGCCCCGCCTCGATGATCCGCGCACGCGCGTGGAGCTTCGACGAGACCGAACGCATCGATGCGGACTTTTTCGCCCGCCGCATCGGCCGCGCGTTGGCGCTGCGCGCGCGCCTGCCGATCGACAGCGACGCCGTGCGCTTGATCCATGGGGAAGCCGACGCCCTGCCCGGCCTCATCGTGGACCGTTACGGCGACACGCTCAGCGCCCAGTTCCTCTCGGCTGGCACCGAGCGCTGGAAAGCCGTGATCGCCGACCAATTGCTCGCGGCCACCGGCCTGACGCGCCTGTACGAGCGCTCGGACTCCGGGGTGCGCGGCCTGGAGGGACTGCCGGCGCAGCGCGGCTGGCTGCGCGGCCAGGGGCCCACCGAGATCACCATCCGCGAACACGGCTGGCAGCTCACGCTCGATGTGGCCGAGGGGCACAAGACCGGCTACTACCTCGACCAGCGCGACAACCGGCAACGCTTTGCGCAGTGGGTGCGCCACTTCGGGTGCCAGAGGGTGCTCAACTGCTACAGCTACACCGGCGGCTTCAGCGTCGCCGCGCTGGCCGGCGGGGCGCAGGAGGTGCTGAGCGTCGACTCCTCGGCGCCGGCCCTGGCCCGGGCCCAGGCCCATGTGGTGCTCAACGGCTTTGAGGCCGCACGCCACCAGGCCATCGATGCCGACGTGAACGAAACGCTGCGCCGCTTCGTGCGCGAAGGCCGGACCTTCGACGCCATCGTGCTCGATCCGCCCAAGTTCGCCCCCTCGGCGGCCCATGCCGAACGTGCGGCGCGGGCCTACAAGGACATCAACCGCCTGGCCTTCAAGCTGCTGGCCCCGGGGGGCTTGCTGCTGACCTTCTCATGCTCCGGCGGCATCGGTGCCGAGCTCTTTCACAAGATCGTCGCCGGCGCCGGACTCGACGCCGAGGTGGACGGGATGATCCTGTCACGCCTGGAGGCCTCGCCCGACCATCCGATGACGATCTGCTTTCCCGAGGGCGAATACCTCAAGGGATTGGCCATTCTCAAGCAGGCGGCTTGAGCCCGGCTTCCCAGGCCGGGCCTCAGGGCAACAGCCGCTCGCCGCGGAAGAGGTCGGCCGGCTGCTCGCGTTCGCGCACCAGATGGGCCTCGCCGCCGACGATCAGCACCTCGGCCGCCCGGCCGCGGGTGTTGTAGTTGCTGGCCATGCTCATGCCGTAGGCCCCGGCCGACAACACCGCGAGCCGGTCGCCCGGCTGCACGGCCAGCGCCCGGTTGCGGCCCAGCCAGTCGCCGGACTCGCACACCGGCCCCACCACGTCGTAGGTGACCGGCGCCTCGTTGCGCCGCCGGCAGGCCACGATGGCCATCGTGGCCTCGTACATCGCCGGGCGCATCAGGTCGTTCATCGCGGCATCGACGATGCAGAAGTTCTTCTCTTCCCCCGGCTTGAGGTAGAGCGCCTCGGTGAGCAGCACGCCGGCATTGCCCACCAGCGAGCGTCCGGGTTCGAACATCAGCATGCGGTGACCGTGGCCGCGCGCATCCAGGCGGGCCAGCAGGGCACCGATGAGCTCGTCGGCCGCCGGTGGCGTCTCGTCGGTGTAGGTGATGCCCAGCCCGCCGCCCAGGTCCAGGTGCTGCAGGCGCATGCCTTCGGCCTCGATGGCCTCCACCAGGTCCAGCACCCGGTCCAGCGCGTCCAGGTAAGGCGCGGTCTCGGTGATCTGCGAACCGATGTGGCAATCGATGCCGATCACCGACAGGCCCGGCAGCGCGGCGGCCCGGCGGTAGGTGGCCACGGCGCGGTCATGGGCCACACCGAACTTGTTGGCCTTGAGCCCGGTGGAGATGTAGGGGTGGGTGCCGGCATCCACGTCGGGGTTCACGCGCAGGCTGACGCGCGCCGTGAGCCCCTCTCGCACCGCCACGGCCGACAGCACCTCCAGCTCGGCTTCGCTTTCCACGTTGAAGCACTTCACCCCCGCACGCAGGGCGTCTCGCATTTCCTCGCGGGTCTTGCCCACGCCGGAAAACACCACGCGATCGGCGCTCACGCCCGCGGCCAGCACCCGTGCAAGCTCGCCACCCGAGACGATGTCGAAGCCGCATCCTGCCCGCGCGAAGGTCTGCAGCACGGCCAGATTGGAGTTGGCCTTCATCGCATAGCAGATCAGGTGTTCGCGACCGGCCAGTGCCTGCTGGTACGGCGCCAGCGCCGCCAGCATCGCAGCCTGGGAGTAGACATACAGGGGCGTGCCGAAGCGATCGGCCAGGGCGGCCAGCTCGCAGCCGTCGAGGTGGAGCGACTCGCCCCGGTAGGCGAGAAAAGGAGCGCCGGGCAGTTTCATCAGGAACGCGGGGCAGAGGGGGCTGAAGGGGGAGGAGGGGGCGCCGAGGCCGGTGCCGCCGCGGGCGCGGCGGCCGGCGACGCGGCGGGCAGGTACAGCGGCCCCTTCTGGCCGCAGGCCGATAGGCCCACCGCCAGTAGCGTCAGCAGGCCGGCCGCTAGAATGAATGCCCGTTTCGACATGCGCGGATTCTATCGGCGATGGCCCTCGAACCCACTCCCTTGAGCGACAGCGAATACCACGAACGCGCGCAGTCCGTGCTGGCCTCGGTGGAGGCCTGGGTGGACCGCCTGCTCGAGGACGACGTGATCGACATCGACACCCACCGCACCGGCGGGCTGCTCGAACTCGTCTTTCCCAGCGGGGCCAAGCTGGTCATCAACACCCAGCCGCCCCTGCACGAGATCTGGCTCGCGGCCCGCTCCGGGGGCTACCACTACAAGTATGTGCAGGGCCGCTGGCTCGACACCCGCGAAGGGGGCGAGTTCTTCGAGCGGCTCTCACACTGTGCCAGCGAACTGGCCGGGCAGCCCCTGCCGTTCACCGCCGGCTGAGGCCCGGCGCTTGGCCGCCCGGAACCGGGCTGTCAGGGCCTGAACAGATCGAGGATGCTGCGGCGTTCCTCTTCCGAGGTGGCGGTGCCCGGCGGTGGCGGGGCGTCCAGGCCCAGGCTCGACACCCCCGCGCCGTGGGCGTATTCGTCATAGAACCATTCGCCGCCCACCTGGATCAGTCCCGGCGGCGGTTCAGGCTGGCTCACTGGCACCCCTTTGAGCGCGGTGGCCATGTAGTCGATCCACACCGGCAGCGACAGGCCCCCGCCGGTTTCGCGGTCGCCCAGCTTGCGCGGGGTGTCGTAGCCGATCCACACGACCGCCACCACCTCGGGCTGGTAGCCGGCGAACCAGGCATCCACCGAGTCGTTGGTGGTGCCGGTCTTGCCGTACAGATCGGGTCGCTTGAGCGTGGCCTGGGCCCGGGCGGCCGTGCCGCTGCGGGTGACTTCCTGCAGCAGGCTGCTCATCACGAAGGCATTGCGCGGATCGATCGCCCGCATCGACTCGTCCAGCGGTGCGGGGGTGTGCTCCACGAGCACCCGGCCCCGGTTGTCGGTGACCTTGGTGATCAGCGACGGCGGCACCCGGTAGCCCCCGTTGGCAAAGACCGCATAGGCGGTGGCCATCTGCAGCGGCGTGACCGAGCCAGCGCCCAGCGCCAGGGTGAGGTAGGGGGGATGGCGTTGCGGGTCGAAGCCGAAACGGGTCACCCACTCCTGCGCATAGGCCGGGCCGATGGCCTCCAGCATGCGGATGGACACCATGTTCTTCGAACGGGCCAGGGCCCGGCGCAGCGACATCGGCCCGTCGAAGGTGCCATCGTAGTTCTTGGGTTCCCAGGGCTTGCTGCCGGTGGTCGTCGCGTCATAGAAGAGCGGCGCGTCGTTGATCACCGTGGCCGGGGTGAACCCGCGCTCCAGCGCGGCCGAGTAGATGAAGGGCTTGAAGCTCGAACCAGGCTGGCGCCAGGCCTGGGTGACATGGTTGAAGCGGCTCTTGGCGTGATCGAAGCCGCCCACCAGCGCGCGGATCTGACCGGTGCGCGGGTCGAGCGAGACGAAGGCCCCTTCCACCTCGGGCAACTGGGTGATCGACCAACCGGCGCGGCCGAGGTCGATGACCCGGATCACCGAGCCCACGCGGATCTGGATGTTCGGCTTGGCCTTGGGTGACAGGCCCGATTGTGCCGGGCGCAGGCCCTCGCCCTGCACGGTGACGGTCTGGCCATCGGCCAGCATGGCCACGAGCTTCTTCGGGTCCACCTCGAGCACCACGGCGGCGCGCACCTCGTCGTTGTCCGGGTACTCCACCAGCGCTTCGGCCACACGGGCATCGACCTGGGCCGGGTCCTTGGGTAGGTCCACATGGCCTTCGGGGCCGCGGTACCACTGGCGGCGCTCGTAGTCCATGATGCCTTTGCGCAGCGCGCGGTAGGCCGCGACCTGCTCGTCCGAGCGGATCGTGGTGTAGACATTCAGCCCCCGCGTGTAGCTTTCTTCCCCGTACTGGTTGTAGATGAGCTGCCGTGCGGTCTCGGCCACGTACTCGGCGTGGACGGGCAGGGTCGGGGCCTGGCGGTAACGCAGCACTTCGGCCTTGGCCGTGGCGTGCTGGGCCTCGGTGATGAAGCCGTTGTCCAGCATGCGGTCGATGATGTACTGCTGACGCACCCTTGCACGAGGCGGGTTGCGGATCGGGTTGTAGGCCGCCGGTGCCTTGGGCAGGCCGGCCAGCATCGCCGCTTCGGCGATGCTGATGTCCTTGAGATCCTTGCCGAAATAGATCTCCGCCGCGGCGGCGAAACCATAGGCCCGCTGGCCCAGGTAGATCTGGTTCATGTAGAGCTCGAGGATCTCGTCCTTGCTCAGCATGTTCTCGATCTTCAGGGCCAGCAGCACTTCGTAGACCTTGCGGGTGAAGGTCTTCTCGGAGGACAGGTAGAAATTGCGCGCCACCTGCATCGTGATCGTCGAGGCCCCCTGGCTGCCCACCGAGCCGAAGTTGGCCAGCGCCGCCCGCAGCATGCCCTTGTAATCGATGCCGCTGTGGTCGTAGAAGCGCGCGTCCTCGATGGCCAGCACGGCCTGTTTCATCACCACGGGGATCTGCTCGATCGGCACGAACTTGCGGCGCTCCTCGCCGAATTCGCCCAGCAGCACCCCGTCGGCCGAGAACACGCGCATCGGCAGCTTCGGCCGGTAGTCGGTCAGGCCGTCGATGTCCGGCAGGTTCGGATAGGCCACGGCCAGCGCCATGGCCACCAGCATCGCGCCGGCCGCCGCCCCGGCGGCCAGCAGGCCCAGCGTCCAGGCTGCCACACGGGTTGCCCAGTGCGCCCAGGGCGGCAATGTGGGGCGACCTTGGGGCGAAGACGAGCGGGAGGAATCAGACATGCATGCGCTTTCGATGGGCCGCCGCAGGACGCGGCCTTGCCGGCCACGTGCCGGCGTTCGCCCCGGCGCCGCGCGCCGCGGGGTGGGTGGATCGCTGTTCCGATTATAGGAAGCCCCCATGCCGCACCGCGCCTGCAGCACCCGCACGAACCGCCCTTGCCCACCTGGCGGGTCGGCATCTTGACACAGCTTGTTTCAATGTCCGGCGCAGGCTCAGGGTTCTCCCGGAAACGGGGTTTTGACGTCAACTTCCGGCAACGGAAACAAACGTTTAAAGCGTGAAAAAATCTTTGTTGCTCAAAGGGTTTACTGCTAGCATTGAAGTAACTTATTAACAATCCGGCGCACCTGTCCGTGCCGTTGGGGGACCCCTGTGAGCTTTCTTGACGTTTTGCTGGGCCGCAAGCATCCGCCGCTTGTCGGGCTGGACATCAGTTCGTCGAGCGTGAAGCTGGTCGAACTGGGGCAGACCGCCTCCGGTGAGTACGTCGTCGAACGTTTCGCCACCGAGAGTTTCGAGAAGGGTTGGATCGCCGACGGTCAGATCGAGAAGTTCGACGAAGTGGCCGACGCAGTGCGCCGTGTGGTCGTCAAGAGCGGCACGCGCACCAAGCATGTGGCCATGGCGATGCCCCAGTCCTCGGTGATCACCAAGAAGATCGTGCTGCCCGCCGGCCTGCGCGAGGAGGAACTCGAGATGCAGGTCGAGTCCGAGGCCAACCAGTACATCCCTTTCTCGCTCGATGAAGTCAGCCTGGATTTCTGCGTGGTCGGTCCGAGCCCCACCTCGGCCGGCGACGTGGAGGTGCTGATCGCCGCCTCCCGCAAGGACCGTGTGCAGGATCGCCAGGGTCTGGCCGAGGCGGCCGGGCTCAAACCGGTGGTGCTCGACATCGAGTCGCATGCCTCGCGTCTGGCCGTCAGCCGCCTGATCCAGGCCCTGCCCAATGAAGGGCGCGATTCGCTGGTGGCGCTGTTCGAGATCGGGGCCGAGACCACGAGCCTGAAAGTGCTGCGTGACGACGAACTCCTCTACGATCGCGACCAGGCGTTTGGCGGCAGCCAGCTCACCCAATTGATCTCGCGTCAGTACGGCTTCTCTTTCGAGGAGGCCGAGCAGAAGAAGCTCGCCGCAGACCTGCCCGAGGACTACGAGCAGACCATCCTCAATCCCTTTGTCGACAGCATGGCCCAGGAAGTCGGCCGCGCGCTGCAGTACTTCTTCACCAGCACGCCTCACCACAAGGTGCATTACGTGATGCTGGCTGGCGGCAGCGCAGCCCTGCCCGGACTGAAGGAGCGCGTCACCGAGCAGACCGGCTTCGCATCGATGATCGTCAACCCCTTCGAAGGCATGAAGCTCGGTTCCAGCGTGCGCGAGAGCAAGCTGCGCCGTGAGGCCCCGTCGTACCTCACGGCCTGCGGCCTGGCGATGCGGAGGTTCCTGCAATGATCCTCATCAACCTGCTTCCCCACCGGGAAGAAAAGCGCCGCCGCCGCAAGCAGGCCTTTTTTGCCGTCCTGGGCTTCTCCGCCCTGGGCGGGGCGCTCATCGTGGTGCTGTGGTACGCCGTGCTGCAACAAATGATCTCCACCCAGCAGGAGCGCAACGCCTTCTTGCAGCAGGAGATCCGCAAGCTCGACGAACAGATCAAGGACATCGCCAACCTGCGGGCCGAGATCGAGGCGCTCAAGGCGCGCCAGAAGGCGGTGGAGGAT
Source organism: Caldimonas sp. (assembly GCF_046289365.1). Taxonomy (NCBI): domain Bacteria; kingdom Pseudomonadati; phylum Pseudomonadota; class Betaproteobacteria; order Burkholderiales; family Sphaerotilaceae; genus Caldimonas; species Caldimonas sp. Next base: position 25,040 of record NZ_JBKBVU010000015.1, read on the forward strand.
CTGCAGACCGACCGCAACATGCCGGTGCACCTGCTCAACGAACTGGTGCGCCAGACACCCGAAGGCGTGTACCTCACCACCATTCGCCAGGACGGGCAGACCGTGTCGATCAACGGTGTGGCGCAGACCAACGAGCGCGTGTCCGAACTGCTGCGCAACACCGCCTACAACTCCACCTGGCTGGAGCGCCCGGAGCTCATCGAGATCAAGGCGGCCAATGTGCGCACCGACGGGCGCGAGCAACGCCGGCTTTTCGAGTTCTCGATGCGCGTGGCGCTCAAGCGCCCGCAGGACGCCCCGGTACCGGCTGCGGCGGCCAGCGCACCGGCGGGTTCGCCCTCTTGAGGAAGACGTCATGGCCAAAGCAAACCTCAATCTGAGCGAGCTGTCCGACGAGATCGCCTCCCAGTTCCGGGGGCTGGATCCGAACGAACCCGGGCAATGGCCCATCCTCCCGCAAGTGGCGGTGTGGCTGCTGGCGGCCGTGGCGGTGGTGGTGCTGGGCTGGTTCCTGGTGCTCACCGGTGAGGCCGACCTGCTGGAGTCCGAACGCAACCGTGAGCCCGAGCTGAAGCAGACCTACCGCAACAAGCTCGCCCAGGCGGTGAACCTCGGTGAACTGCGCAAGCAGCGGCTGCAGGTCCAGGAATACGTCACCCAGCTCGAGAAGCAGTTGCCCGGCAAGGCCGAGATGGACGCCTTGCTGTCGGACATCAACCAGGCCGGCCTGGGCCGCGCCCTGCAGTTCGAGCTGTTCCGCCCCGGTCAGGTGGTCGTCAAGGACTATTACGCCGAGCTGCCCATCGCGATCCGCGTGACCGGCCGCTACCACGACATCGGCGCCTTCACCGCTGACATCGCCAATCTCTCGCGCATCGTGACCCTGCATGGGCTGAACGTGAGCGTGCCCAAGGGCGGCGAGACCAGCGGGGTTTTGGGCATGGAGGCGACGGCCCGCACCTACCGCTACCTGGATCAGTCGGAGATCGAAGCGCAGCGCAAGGCCAAGGCCGAGGCTGCCAAGCAGGGGGGCAAGCAATGATGCGCCGGTGCATGAAGTCACTCGCGCTGCCCCTGGTGGCGCTGGCTGCCCTGTCCGGCTGCGGGGGGCCGCAAGACGAGTTGCAGGCCTGGATGGAGCAGCAAAAGCGCGAGGTCCAGCCCCGCGTCACCCCGCTGGAGCCGCCCAAGAAGTTCGACCCTCAGCCCTACGTGGCAGCCGACGGCGTCGAGCCTTTCAGCCCCCAGAAGCTCTCCGTCGCGCTCAAGCAGGAGGCGCGCCAGCCGAACTCGCTGATCGCGGCCGAACTGAACCGGCGGCGCGAACCGCTGGAGGCCTACCCCCTGGACAGCATGACCATGGTCGGTAGTGTCTCCCGCCAGGGACGCCAATACGCCTTGCTGCGCGTGGACAACCTGCTCTACCAGGTCAAGGTCGGCGACTACCTGGGACAGAACTACGGTCGCATCACCCGCATCACCGAGACGGAGGTTTCTCTCCGGGAGATCGTTCAGGACGCCGCTGGCGAGTGGATCGAGCGCACCAGCAGCCTGCAGCTTCAGGAGAAGACCCAATGAGAACCATGCAGCAACACACCAAGATGAAGAACCTGCGCATCGGCGCCCTGGGGCTGGTCTTGTTCGTGGCGCCGGCCTTGGCCCTGGCGCAGGCGGCCATCCGTTCGATCAGCGCCAGCCAGAGCGCAGGCGCCGAGGTCGTGCGCATCGAGCTGTCCCAGCCTCTGCAGGCCGTGCCCGGCGGCTTCACCGTGCAGACGCCGCCGCGCATCGCCATCGACCTGCCTGGCGTGACCAGTGACCTGCCGCGCTCCAGCGTGGACATCAACCAGGGCAATGTGCGCTCGGCCAACATCGCCCAGGCCGGTGAGCGCACCCGCCTCGTGCTGAACCTGAAGCAGCCGGCCAACTACACCGCACAGATCCAAGGCAATGCCTTGCTGCTGGTGCTGGAGAACACCGGGGCGGCTGCGTCGGCTGCCGGCAGCACCGTCCATTTCGCCCCCAGCACCAACGAGACTGCGCAGGCCCTGCGCGGCGTGGACTTCCGGCGCGGGGCCGAAGGGGCCGGCCGTGTGGTGGTCGAATTGCCCAGCACCCAGGTGGGCGTGGACATCCGTCAGCAGGGTGCGAACCTGGTGGTGGAGTTCCTGCGCACGACCCTGCCCGACAGCCTGCGCCGTCGTCTGGACGTGACCGATTTCGGCACGCCGGTGCAGACGGTCTCCACCACGCAGGTGGGTGACCTGGTGCGCATGGTGGTCGAGCCCCGCGGGAACTGGGAGCACAGCGCCTACCAGACCGACACCCAGTTCGTGCTGGAGGTCCGCCCGCAGAAGGAGGATCCCAACCGCCTCGTGCAGGGCCCCACCTTCCAGGGCGAGAAGCTCTCGCTGAACTTCCAGAACATCGAGGTGCGCTCGTTGCTGCAGGTGATCGCGGACTTCACCAACTTCAACGTGGTGACCAGCGACTCCGTGACCGGCAACGTCACGCTGCGCCTGCGCGACGTGCCCTGGGACCAGGCCCTGGAGATCATCCTGCAGGCCAAGGGGCTGGGCTACCGCAAGGCCGGCAATGTGCTGTGGATCGCTCCCAAGGACGAGATCGCGGCCAAGGAGAAGCTCGAGCTCGAGGCCAAGGCCCAGATCGCCCAGCTCGAACCGCTGCGCACCCAGTCCTTCCAGCTCAACTACGCCAAGGCCACCGACGTGGTGCGCAGCCTGGTGGGCTCCGGCGCAGGGGCGGGCTCCCCGGGGGCGCCGGGTGGCGGCGGGGGAGGCATGCGCATCCTCACGCCGCGTGGCAGTGTCATTGCCGAGCCGCGTACCAACCAGTTGTTCATCACGGACATCGCCTCCAAGCTGGAGGAAGTGCAGCAGCTCATCAGCAAGATCGACATCCCGGTGCGGCAGGTCATGATCGAGGCGCGCATCGTCGAGGCTGACGACAGCTTCGGCCGCCAACTGGGTGTCAAGCTCGGTGCCACCGACCTGCGTGGCGTGCGGGGCGGCACACCGGGCTGGAGCCTGGGTGGCAACAACCGCATCGGTATCGGGGGCACCTACCTCGGCATCGGTGAGCAGACCCTGCAGGCGGCGGTCACCGGGGGCAGCTACATCCCGAACAGCTATTTCGTGAACCTGCCGGCGCAGTCCATCGACGGCTCCAACCCGGCCACGCTGGCGTTGTCGCTGTTCAGCTCCGCGGCCAACCGCTTCCTGAACCTGGAAATCTCGGCCCTGGAAGCCGACGGCAAGGGCCGTGTGGTCTCCAGTCCGCGTGTCATCACGGCCGACCAGGTGACGGCGCTGATCGAGCAGGGCACCGAACTGCCCTACCAGAACGCCACCTCCAGCGGTGCCACCAGCGTGGAATTCCGCAAGGCCAGCCTCAAGCTCGAAGTCAAGCCCCAGATCACGCCCGAGGGCGGCATCATCCTCGACGTTGACGTCAACAAGGACACCCCGGGCATCCTGACACCCGGCGGCTATGCGATCGACACCAAGCACGTCAAGACCCAGGTGTTGGTGGAGAACGGCGGCACGGTGGTGATCGGTGGCATCTTCACGATGAGCGAGCGCGAGGATGTCAGCAAGGTGCCGCTGCTGGGCGACATCCCGGTGCTGGGCCATCTGTTCAAGCAGCGCGGCACGTCGCGGGAGAAGACCGAACTGCTGGTGTTCCTCACGCCCCGCATCGTTTCCGAGCGCGGCGGGGTGCAGTGAGTGGCCCTAAAGCTTTGGCATAAGTCGAACGTTCAGGAACGGGATCATGTACAAACGGATGTTCAAACAGGCCGGTCTGGCCATTGCTGTGCTCGCCCTTGTCGCGGCCTGCGGTGGCGGCGGGGGGGACGCAGGTGACTCGCCATTTGGCAGTGGAGGCAGTGGAAGCGGATCGAGCGGTGATGGCGGGGGCTCTGGAACGGGTGGGGGCGGCAGTGCGCCTGGCGGAGGCATTTCCGATGTCAGCACCAATTTGCCGAGCCAGAAATCCATTTCGATCTCCGCAGAAAAGTACGCGTTGGATTGGTCGGTCGATGGCGACACCACCACGATCACAGTGCGCGTGACCGACACGGCGGGCAACCCCGTACCTGAAGGTTCGGTGGTGCAGTTTTCCACCGAGGGCGGGCAAATCCAAACATCCTGCCGATTGACGGGCGCCACCTCTGGAGCATCGAACATTTCTGCGTGTAGCGTCACATTTGCGACGCAGAACCGTCGTCCCAGCGATGGTTATGTGTCTGTGCTGGCTTGGTTGGAGGGTGAGGAAGCCTACGTCGATCTGAACGGCAGCGGTCGCTACGATGCCGGTGAGCCGTTCTGGGACGCCGGTCGTTTGTTCAGGGACGACAACGAAAACGCAACGTACGACTCGGGCATTGACGAATTGAACCTGGGGAGCAGCGCTTCGGGTGCGCTTGGAATAGGCACATCGACGTGTGTTCAGCCGGGCTCTACGTACGACGACTATCTGAACGATAACTCGGTGCCCTTGTCGGTGCCGGGCACCTGCGATGGGGTTTGGGGGCGTTCGATCATTCGCACCCGAACGATATTGCCGGTGTCCGATCCCCGCGTCATGGGGCTCGAAGACGCGAGTACTGCGGGGGCGGCGCGGGTTCGATTGTTCGCACAATACGGCACCCGTCGCACGGCAGCCCCGGCGGGCACAGCCTTGTCTGTACAAGGAGTGCCCAGCGGATGCACGATTTCCGTCTCTCCGGCGCAGGTCAGTGATGGGGACATTGCGCCGACGGAACATCGCTTGAGCGGCGCCGGAACTTGCAGCGGAGCGAATGTCACGGTCGTGGCCAAATTCAAGTCCTATGAGGTCAATACCGTGGTCACGATGCCGTGATGGCCTCGGAAGAGGTCCGTCTCCCTGCAGATTCGCCGCATGCGCCGAGCGACTCGACGGCGCGCGCCGCGGGCGTCATCGCTCTCGTCGGCTTGCCCGGCAGTGGCAAGTCCACGATCGGCCGCCATCTGGCTCGCCGTTTGCAGCTCGATTTGATCGATACCGATGCGCTGATCGAAAAGCGCCTGGGCGAGACGATCCGGGCGTTTTTCGAGCGTGAAGGGGAGGAGCGGTTTCGGCAGATCGAGCACGAGACCCTCCGGGACGCCCTGACCCCCCCGCGTCGATGTGTCATGGCCACCGGGGGAGGCATCGTGTTGCGCGAAGACAATCGGTGCCTCCTGGCCCGCGGGGCCATCGTGGTCTACTTGCGCTCTTCACCCGAGGATCTGGCCCGGCGGCTGCGGCACGATCGGCAGCGGCCGCTGCTTCAGGTGGCTCATCCTCTGGCCAAGTTGCGAGAACTCTATCGGGTGCGTGACCCCCTCTATCGAGAAGTGGCCCATTTCACCGTGGAAACCGGCCGGCCCTCAGTGGCTTTGTTGACGCAGACGATCGCCACACAACTGGAGCTCGGCGGGCTGTGGCCACCCCAAGCCTAGCGTCGGGCGGCTGTCACGATCCACTACACTGAGGGCATGCACGGCAGACCCTCTTCCCTGTTGCCTCAGACGCTGACGGTTCAACTGGCCGAGCGCAGCTACCCCATCTTGATCGGCCCCGGTCTGCTGGGCTCGGCGGACAGCTATGCCGGGCTGCCCCGCAGCCGGATGGCCGCCATCGTCAGCAACGAGACGGTGGCGCCGCTGTACGCCCAGGCGCTGGCCGATGCGCTGGCCGCTCGCCACGAGCGGGTCATCCAGGTCGTGCTGCCCGATGGCGAGGTGCACAAGGATTGGCCCACGCTCGACCGCATCTTCGATGCCCTGCTGGCCGAAGGCTGCGATCGTCAGACGGTGCTCTATGCCCTGGGCGGTGGGGTGGTCGGCGACATGACCGGTTTTGCCGCCGCCTGCTACATGCGGGGGGTGCCCTTCGTGCAGGTGCCCACGACGCTGCTCGCGCAGGTGGACTCCTCGGTGGGCGGCAAGACGGCGATCAACCACCCGCGCGGCAAGAACATGATCGGGGCCTTCTACCAGCCGCAAGCGGTGGTGTGCGACCTCGACGTGCTCGACACCCTGCCCGAGCGTGAGCTGTCGGCCGGCCTGGCCGAAGTGATCAAGTACGGCCCTATCGCCGATCCGGCCTTCCTGGACTGGATCGAGGCGAACATCGCGGCCCTGCGCGCTCGCGACAAGGCCGCGCTTGCTCATGCGGTGCGCCGCTCCTGCGAGATCAAGGCCTGGGTGGTCGGGCAGGATGAGCGCGAGTCCGGCCTGCGCGCGATCCTGAACTTCGGCCACACGTTCGGACATGCGATCGAGGCGGGCCTGGGGTATGGGCACTGGCTGCATGGCGAGGCGGTGGGCTGCGGCATGGTGATGGCCAGCGAGTTGTCGGCCCGTCTGGGTTTGATGCCAGCCTCGTTCGTGGATCGCATGCGCCGTCTCATCGAGCGGGCAGGATTGCCGGTACAGGGGCCGCCCCTGGGCGCGTCGCGTTATCTCGATCTCATGCGGGTGGACAAGAAGAACGAGGGTGGGCAGATCCGCTTCGTGGTCATCGAGGCCTTGGGGCGCGCGGGCTTGCGTGCAGTGCCCGATGCCTTGGTGGTCGAAGTGATCGAGGCCTGCACGGCTTGACGCCTGGCCAGCAGCGCGATGCTCGCCCCCTACGCCTGTGACCCGGCCCATTCGCGAGGACGGCGCCATCCCGAACCCGAGGCGCCCACCCGCAACGCCTTCCAGCGCGACCGCGACCGCATCGTGCACAGCACGGCCTTCCGGCGACTGGTCTACAAGACCCAGGTCTTCCTGAACCACGAGGGCGACCTGTTCCGCACACGTCTGACACATTCGCTGGAGGTGGCCCAGCTGGGTCGCTCCATCGCCCGGGTGCTGGGGCTGCATGAGGATCTGGTCGAGGCCATCGCGCTGGCGCATGATCTGGGCCACACGCCCTTCGGCCATGCAGGCCAGGATGCGCTGCACGAATGCATGCGCGAGGACGGCGGCTTCGAGCACAACTTGCAGAGCCTGCGGGTGATTGACGAGCTGGAGGAACGATACCCCGGCTTCGACGGGCTCAACCTCAGTTTCGAGACACGCGAGGGGGTGCTCAAGCACTGCTCGCGTGCCAACGCTGAGCGACTGGGGGAGGTGGGACGGCGCTTCCTGGAGGGCACGCGGCCCAGCCTGGAGGCCCAGTTGTGCAACCTGGCCGATGAGATCGCCTACAACGCCCACGACATCGACGATGGCGTGCGCTCGGGCCTGCTGCGTTTCGAGCAGCTCGAAGAAGTGCCGCTGGTGGCACGCTACCGTCATGCGGTGCTGCGCGAGCACCCGGATCTTCCGGTCAAGCGCGTGCTGGCCGAGGCGATCCGCCGCATGCTGTCGGACCAGGTGTACGACGTCATCGATGCGACGCGGGCTGCGTTGGAGGCCCATCGGCCGCGGGACGTCGATGAGGTGCGTCGGCTGCCCGTCCTGCTTCGTTTCAGCCCGACCATGCGCGCGCAAAGCGATGAGCTCAAGCGTTTCCTGCGCGCCAACCTCTACCGGCACCCGCAGGTGGTGGAGACCACCGAGCGCGGCAAACGGGTCGTGCGGGAGCTGTTCGCCGCCTACGATCACGACCCGCGCGAGATGCCAGCCGATCACTGGCAGGACGGCCGCAAGGGGCGCCGGGCGATTGCCGACTACATCGCCGGCATGACCGACCGCTATGCCATCCGCGAGCACGAACGGCTCACGGGCGTGCGGCTGTTCTGATCAGGCATTCGCAAAGCGCCAGACCCCGTCCTCGCCAAGCCGGCGTTCGAGCCGGCCCTCGAACCACAGGGCGTGCAGGTGGGCCAGGGCTTCGCCCATCGCGAAGGTCGTCTGGTGCAGGTCGAGCGGGCGCTTGAACATCACGCCCAGCAGATCGGCCGCGCTGCGCGGCGCGCTGCTGCAGGCTTGCATCACTTCGTGCAGGCGCTCGGCATGGTGGGCCTGCAACTGCCGCACCCGCTCGTGCAGCCCGAGGAAGGGTCGCCCGTGCGAGGGCAGGACCAGCGTGTCCTCGTGCAGGCTGCACAGGCCCTGGATCGATGCCAGGTACAGCGGCAGGGGATTGCCCTCGGGTTCGAGGTCGAAGACGCTGACGTTGGTGGAGATGCGCGGCAGCAACATGTCTCCGGCAATGAGCAGCGGGCCGCCGTCCTCGGTGTACAGCGAGATGTGTTCAGGGGCGTGGCCATAGCCGGCGATGCAACGCCAGTCTCGACCGCCGATGCGCAGCACCTGGTCGTGCATCAGGCGCCGGAACTGCTCGGGCACCCGGGGCACCATGGAGGCATAGTAGTTCCCCCGCTGGCGCACCCGCTCCACGGACAGTGGGTCGGTGAGGCCGTGGCTGGCGAAGAAGGCGGCGGCGCTGTCGCCGCCATGCCCGCCAGCGCGCAGGCTGCCCAGCCGGGCGGCGTTGTAGTCGGTGGCGCTGATCCACAGGCGGCAGCCCCAGCGCTCGGTGAGCCAGTGGGCCAGGCCGATGTGGTCGGGGTGCATGTGGGTGACGATCACGCGCAGCACGGGCAGCCCCTCCAGCTCCCGGTCGAAGACCTGCTCCCAGGCCTGGCGCGTGGCATCGTTGGCGATGCCGCAGTCGACGAGCGTCCAGCCCTCGCGGCCGTCCAGCCGGTCGCGCAGCAGCCACAGGTTGATGTGGTCGAGTGCAAAGGGCAGGCCCATGCGCACCCAGCGCAGCCCGGGGGCCACTTCCAGGCTGGCGCCGGGCGGCGGCAGGCGCTCGCCCAGCGGGTATTCGAGACGCTGTTCCTGCGGGTTCATTCGCTACACTTTACGTAAACGTCATTCGCCCCAGTATAGGCAGCCATGGCCAATTCCGCTGTCACCACCGCGTCGCCCAGCTACACCATCAGCGAGCTGGCGCGTGAGTTCGACCTGACCACCCGGGCCATCCGCTTTTACGAAGACTGCGGCCTGCTCAGCCCCGAGCGCAGCGGCCCCAACGGCCGCAACCGCGTCTACACGGCACGCGACCGCACGCGTCTGAAGCTCACGCTGCGGGGCAAGCGGCTGGGGCTCAGTCTGGCCGAGATCAAGGAGCTGGTGGACATGTACGAGTCGCCCCGCGACACCGTGCCCCAGTTGAAGAAGTTCCTGGTCGTGCTGGCGGCGCATCGCGAGCAGCTCGAGCAGCAGCTCGCCGACCTGCAGGTGACCCTGGAGGAAGTGAGCAGCCACGAACGCGAGGCACGGCGCCTGCTGGGCGAGTTCGAGCGCAAAAAGCGCGCCTGAGCCCGGCGCCCTGCCATGGGCGTTTGTGCAAGCCAGAATTGACGTTTACGTCAACGTCAATTAGGCTGCGGGTTTACGTCGCTTGCGGTCCAGGAGTCGCTCATGTCCAGCCCCGCCGAACCGGCCCCGGCCGATCCGGACTTCGCTGCCCGGGTGCGCGCCTCGTTTGCGCGCCAGGCGGTGATGGCCACCCTGGGCATCACGCTCGAGGAGGTGCAGGCCGGGCGGGTGGTGCTGAAGATGCGGCACCGAGACGACCTGACCCAGCAGCACGGCTTCCTGCATGCCGGGGTGGTGTCCACCGCGCTGGACTCGGCCTGTGGCTATGCCGCGTTTTCCCTGATGCCGCCGGAGGCGGCGGTGCTGACCATCGAGTTCAAGGTGAACCTGCTCGCGCCGGCGCGCGGGCCCGGATTCCGTGTCGAGGCCGAGGTCACCAAGGCCGGGCGCACCATCTCGGTCGTCGACGGCCGGGCCCTGGAGAGCGGACCGGACGGCGAGCGACTGGTGGCCACGATGACGGCAACGATCATGACCGTGCTCGGCCGTGACGGCGTGCGGCATTGAGACGCCGCGGCGATCCGCCTCTTATCTGCAGACGAAGGACCCATGACCATGCAACTGCCCGGACTCAACTTCCAGCTCGGCGAGGACATCGACGCGCTGCGCGACACGGTGCGCGCCTTCGCGCAGGCCGAGATCGCCCCGCGCGCGGCCGAGATCGACGCCACAGACCAGTTCCCGATGGACCTGTGGCGCAAGATGGGCGAGCTCGGTGTGCTGGGCATCACCGTGCCCGAGGAATACGGTGGAGCCAACATGGGCTACCTGGCCCACATGGTGGCGATGGAGGAGATCAGCCGCGCCAGCGCCTCGGTCGGCCTGTCCTATGGCGCCCACTCCAACCTGTGCGTGAACCAGATCCGGCGCAACGGCACCGAGGCGCAAAAGCGCAAGTACCTGCCCAAGCTGATCAGCGGCGAGCATGTGGGCGCGCTGGCGATGAGCGAGCCCGGTGCG
>NZ_JBKBVU010000214.1:0-5152 GCF_046289365.1 Caldimonas sp.
GGCGTGGCCAGCGACAGCGCGCACGGACAGGTGACGATGAGCACGGCCACGGCCACCCAGACGCTGCGGCCGGGGTCGATGAAGGCCCAGGCGAGCGCACACAGGGCGGCCGCTGCCAGCACCGCCCACAGGAAGGGCCCGGCGATGCGATCGACGGCCTGCACGAAGGCCGGGCGCTCGGTGGCGGCGCGCTGCATCAACTCGACGATGCGGGCATAGCGGGTGTCGCGCCCCACCCGTTCGACGCGCACCCACACCGGGGCCGAGAGGTTGAAGCTGCCGGCCACGACCGCTTGCCCCGGCCCACGCTCCTGCGCGGCGGATTCTCCGGTCAGCAGGGCCTCGTCCACCCAGGCCGTGCCGGCCTCGATGTGACCGTCGGCCGGGAAGGCCTGGCCGGCACGCACCCGCACCCGGTCTCCGGCTTGCAGGCGCGACACTGGCAGTGTTTCCAGGCGGCCATCGGCCGACTCGCGCTCCACGGTCTCGGGCAGGCGCTGCATCAAGGCCTCCAGGGCCCCGGCCGTGGCGCTGTGGGAGCGCAGCACCAGGTAGCGCCCGCCCAGCAGGAAGAAGACGAACATCGTGAGCGAGTCGAAGTAGACCTCCTCGCCGAACAGGCCGCCGGGGTCGAAGGTTGCGCCGGTGCTGGCGATGAAGGTGACGACGATGCCCAGGGCCACCGGCACGTCCATGCCGATGCGCCGTGCACGCAGGTCGCGCCAGGCACCTTGCAGGAAGGGCCCGGCAGAAAACAGCAGGACCGGGATGCTCAGCAGCCAGCTCGCCCATTGCAGCAACTGCCAGATGTCGCCGCTCATGTCCTGGCTGCCGCTGGGTGCCACCCCATAAGTGGGCACCGCATACATCATCACCTGCATCATGCAAAAGCCGGCGACGAAGAGCCGCCACAGCGCCAGTCGCTCCTCGCGGCGGCGGTCGGCCTCGGCCTGCACCGACATGGCGGGGTAGGCGCGGTAGCCGGCATCGGCGACCGCCCGGGCGATCATGGAGGCTTGTACGCGGTCGGGGTCCCACAGGACGCTCGCACGGCGCGAGGCGGGGTTGACCTCGGCGTCGATCACGCCGGGCAGGCGCAGCAGAGCCTGCTCGACCTGGACCGAGCAGGCCGCACAGTCCATGCCCTCGATGATCAGCGCCGAGCGCCGGCGGCCCGGCCCGCCGGCCTGATCGGGCACGGCTTGGGTGAAGCGCGCCTGCTCCAGCGGATCGTCCCAGGCCACCGCTTCCTGGTCGGGAAGGACACACGCGGCAGGAGGCGGGTGGGCGGGGTCGTCGGCGCTGGACATCTCGGCTGGATCCATGACCCGCAGGTCGACATCGGCTGCAGGCACGACGACAATCTAGGGTCTTTCCACCGTGCGCATCATGATCCAGATCAAGTTGCCTGCCTTGCAAGCCCACCCAGTCCCGGCCTGGCGGCGTTTCGCTGCGGGCCTCGTCGGCCTGGCCCTGGCCGCGACGGCCTGGGCCCAGGAGGCCGGCCAGAAGTTGCCCAGCGTGCCGCTGCGCGCGGGCTTCCATGCGATCTCGGCCGAAGTCGCGCGCACGCCCGAGCAGCGCGCGATTGGCTTGATGCACCGCAAGGAGATGGCCCCCCACGAGGGCATGCTCTTCGTCTTCGAGACCCCAGCGGTGCAGTGCTTCTGGATGAAGAACACGCTGATCCCGCTGTCGATCGCCTTCCTGGCCGACGACGGGCGCATCGTCAACATCGCCGACATGCAGCCGCAAACGCTCGACTCGCACTGCTCCGACGAGCCGGTGCGGCTGGCACTGGAGATGAACCAGGGCTGGTTCGCCCGGCGCGGCATCAAGCCGGGCATGCGCATCCAGGGCGGGCCGATCGCACCACCGGCGCGCTGAACGTCAGCGCTTTCCTAGCCGCGGCTGGCAAGGGGCAGCCAAACGCGAAAGCGTGTGCCCTCGAATTCGGGGCGGCTGTGCAGTTCGATGCGGCCGCCCATGGCGTGCACCACGTCCCTGACGATCGCCAACCCCAGACCGGCGCCTTCCGAACCTCGCGTGTCGGAGCGCTCGGCCCGCCAGAAGGGCTCGAAGACGAGCTCGCGCTGATCGGCCGGGATGCCGGGGCCGTCGTCGAACACCTCGATGCCGACCCCGCCGGGCTCAGCCTGCACGGCCAGGCGCACGTGCACGCCGCCATGGCGCAGCGCGTTGTCCAGCAGGTTGGAGACCACCTCGCCCAGCCACACGGGGTGAGCCCGGGCTCGACAGGCCTGGGCCGGCACCTGCAGGTCGAACACGCGCCCCTCGCGGCTGGCCCGCAGCGCCAGAGGTTCGGCCGCCTCGCGCACCGCCGCCACGACGTCCACGGACTCCAGGGCCGCCGGACCGTCGCGCAAGGCCGACTCCGAACGGGCAAGGTTGAGCAGCTGCGAGACGAGCCGCCCCATGCGCTCGCTGCTGGCCACGAGTTCACGCAGCAGCCCGGGCGCCGCCTCGCCGCCGCTGCGCCATTCGTGCTGCAGCGCCTGGGCCAGAACGCGCACCCCGGCCACAGGGGTGCGCAACTGGTGGGCCGCATCGGCCACGAAGCGGCGCTGCTGCCGGACCGCACGATCGACGTTGGCCAGCAGCACGTTGATGCGCTCGATCAGCGGCACGGCCTCGGCCGGCACGCCCTGCAGCGGCAGGGGTTGCAGGTCGCGCGGGTCACGCGCCTCCACGGCCGCGGCCACGCGCCGCAGCGGGGCCACCCCGCGGCGGATGCCCCAGTGCAGCAGCCCGAAGGTCAGCAGGCCCAGCGCCACGGTGGGCAGCAGCACGGCCAGTTGGATCTCGCGTTCGAGCTCCCGCCGACGCCGGCGCGTCTCGACGACGACGATGGACACCACCTGGTCGAGCATGGGCGAGCGGATCGAGTAGATCGCGCCGCGCACGGGTTCGCCGAGATAGCTGGCATCGAAAAGCTGGGGGGCTGTGAAGCTGGCATCGATGTTCTCGGGCATGGGCAGGTTGCTCGAACCGGCCAGGATCTGACCCATCTCGTCGATCACCATGTAGGCATTGCGGTCGGCACTGTCGCGTGCCAGCAGTTGCTGGGCCTGCACGCTCAGTTCGAGCAAGGGGCCGCGGTCGGTCCAGTAGACCTGGGTGGCGATCGCGCCGGCCTCGTCCTGAAGGGTCTGGTCGTAGGCGGTGTCGCCGGCAAACTGCGCGAGCCGGTAGGCCCCCCAGGCAGCGATCAGGGCCACCAACAGCCACCCCCACATCAGCGGCCGCAGCAACTGGGCACGCAGGCTGCGGTTGGGCTTGACCGGGGCTGTCGGCTCGCGCCCCAGGCTGGGCGGGTCGGGAATGCCCACGGTCTCAGGCCGGCGGCGCCTCGGGCGCGGCCGCTTCGATCTCCATCAGGTAGCCGAAGCCGCGCACGGTGCGGATCACCACGCCCAGGTCGGCAAAGCGCTTGCGCAGGCGGTGGATGTAGACCTCGACCGAGTTCTCGCTGAAATCGGTCTCCCAGCTCGACAGCGTGGAGACGATGTGCTCCTTGGGCACCACGCGGCCGGCACGGGCCATCAGCAGCTCGGTGAGGGCCTGCTCGCGCGGGCTCAGGTGCACACGCTGGCCGCGGTAGCGCAACTCGCGATGGCGCACGTCCAGCTCGAGCTCGCCCAGCACGAGGCGGTCGTCGATGCGGCCCGCGGCCCGGCGCTGCAGCGCGCGGATGCGAGCGACCAGCTCGGGCACGTCGAAGGGTTTGACGAGGTAGTCGTCGGCTCCGCCATCCAGGCCCTGGAGGCGATCGGACAGCTCATCACGGGCGCTGAGGATGAGCACGGGCAGGTGCGCCCCGCGGCCGCGCCAGGTGCGCAGCACCTCCATGCCGTCACGACGGGGCAGGCCCAGGTCCAGCACGGCCAGGTCGTACTGGTCGATCAGGCCCTCGGCAGAGGCGGCCGCGCCGTCGCCCAGGGTGTCCACATGCCAGCCCTCGCGCTGCAGCGCGCGGGCCACTCCCAGCGACAGGGCCGGGTCGTCTTCGACCAGCAGGATTCTCATCGTCGTGCAAAGGGCAGGAAACGCAGGGCTCGAGCCCCGTATTGTGCGCCGTCAAGCGAAAGAGCCGGCCCGCGGCCGGCTCTTCCAGGCAGCAGGCAACGGCCTCAGGCGAAGTTGGCTTCGGCGAAGTCCCAGTTGGCCAGCGAGCTCAGGAAGGTCTCGACGAACTTCGGGCGCAGGTTGCGGTAGTCGATGTAGTAGGCGTGTTCCCACACGTCGATCGTGAGCAGGGCCTTGTCGGCGGTGGTCAGCGGGGTGCCGGCATTGCTGGTGTTGACGATGTCGACGCTGCCGTCGGGCTTCTTGACCAGCCAGGTCCAGCCCGAGCCGAAGTTGCCCACGGCCGCCTTGGTGAAGGCGTCCTTGAACGCGGCAAAGCTGCCCCACTTGGCGTTGATCGCCTCGGCCAGCTTGCCCTTGGGTTCGCCACCACCACCCGGCTTCATGCTGTGCCAGAAGAAGGTGTGGTTCCAGATCTGGGCCGCGTTGTTGAACACGCCCCCACTGGACTTGCGGATGATGTCCTCCAGCGACATCGACTCGAACTCGGTGCCCTTGATCAGGTTGTTCAGGTTCACCACGTAGGCGTTGTGATGCTTGCCGTGGTGGAACTCCAGCGTCTCCTTGCTGATGTGGGGAGCCAGGGCGTCGATCGCATACGGGAGCGCGGGCAGGGTGTGTTCCATCGTGTCGTCCTTTCGGTTTGTGGGAGATGTTGTCGGGGGACTGGGTTCAAGGATTGTAGGCACTGCAGGGTCTGCCCGCTGCCGCCCTCGGGTGCAACCGCACGAGGCGCGGGGTCAGGGCTGGCGCTCGCGCACCTGCGAGACCAGCCGGCCGTCGGCGAGCACCGCATGCACCATGTCGCCCACCTGGACCTGCTGCACCGACACCAGCGCCCTGCCCCGCGGATCGGTGAGATAGGCATAGCCTCGCTGCAGCACGCGCTGCGGATCGAGGGCCACCAGCCGGGCCTGCAGCGCGGCCAGCCGCTGCACGGCCGCCTGGCAGCGCACGTCCACGGCACGCGCCAGACGACGCGCCAGCGGGCCTTGGCGCTCGCGCGCCAGGCGCAGGTGCTGACCGGGCGCTGCGGCCAGACGCT
>NZ_JBKBVU010000215.1:0-5146 GCF_046289365.1 Caldimonas sp.
AATCGAATCCACCTCGGTCCAAGACCATGAGCATCTATCTCCTCAACTGGTTCTTCCTGCTGGCGCTCATTCCGGTGGCCTTTTTCTGGCTGCGCCGCGCCTGGCGCATCGGTGTGCGCCGCGATTTCTCGGAGGTGGCGCTCAAGAAGGGCTTGCCCGCGCCCAACGCCGAGCGCTATGCCCCCTACGAGCTGATCATCAACCTCGTGGGCGGCCTGGTGCTGGTGGGGGTGCTGGTGGCCGTGCTCGGCTTCCAGGCCCTGGGGCGCGACGAATGGATCGCCATCGCCGGCTCGACGCTGTGGCTCAAAATCTTCGCCTCCTTCGCCCTGAGCCGTCAGGCCCATGGGCTTTCGGCCGCACGCCGTCGTGGTCCTGGGGGTTCACCGTAAGGTGTCGGTCAGAGGAAGGGGCACAATCGTCGATACAGAGAGCCTTGCCGCCATGGACGACACCCCCTGGATGAGGAGACGCCGATGTTCAGGAGCCTGGGGGCGCAGCGGCTGGTGTTCGTGTTTTTCGCCGGCTGGCTGTCGCTGAACTTTCCGCTGATGGCGCTGTGGGACCGCGAGGCCACGGTGCTGGGGGTGCCGCTGTTCCCGGCGGCGCTGTTCCTGGTATGGGCGGTGCTGATCGGCGTGACCGCCTGGCTGGTGGAACGTCTGGACGACTGACACCGTGCTCAGTGCGCCGCTGGTCATCGTCACCGCCTTCGCCTACCTGCTGCTGCTGTTCGCCGTGGCCTACCACGGCGATCGCCGCGCCGCCGAGGGCCGCTCGATCATCGGCAATGCATGGATCTACACCCTGTCGCTGGCGGTGTACTGCACGGCGTGGACGTACTTCGGCAGCGTGGGACGTGCCGCCGGCTCCGGCGTGTGGTTCCTGCCGATTTACCTCGGCCCCACGCTGGCCATGGTGCTGGCGTGGATGGTGGTGCGCAAGATGATCCGCATCGCCAAGACCTATCGCATCACCTCGATCGCCGACTTCATCGCCAGCCGCTACGGCAAGAGCCCCGCCCTGGCCGGGCTGGTGACGCTGATCACCGTGGTGGGCATCGTGCCCTACATCGCGCTGCAGCTCAAGGCCATCTCGGTGGGCTACGGATTGCTGACGCAACCTCCGGTGAGCCCCCTGGGCGCCACACCCAAAGGCCTGCCGTGGTGGCAGGACACCGCCTTGTACGTGGCGCTGGTGCTGGCCGGCTTCACGATCGTCTTCGGGGCGCGGCATCTCGACAGCACCGAGCGTCACGAAGGTATGGTCGCGGCCATTGCCTTCGAATCGCTGGTCAAGTTGCTCGCCTTCCTGGCCGTCGGTGCCTTCGTCACCTGGGGGCTGTACGACGGCCTGGGCGATCTTTTCGGCCGGGCCCTGGCGGACCCGGAGCTGGCCCCGCTGCTCAGCCCCTCACAGGGCGCGGCGCAGGGCAATGGCTTCGCCTACGGGTCGTGGTTCGCCCTCACGCTGCTGTCCATGCTGTCGGTCATCTTCCTGCCGCGGCAGTTCCAGGTGATGGTGGTGGAAAACGTGGACGAGAACCACCTCCGACGAGCCGCGTGGGCCTTCCCCGCCTACATGCTGCTCATCAACCTTTTCGTGCTGCCCATTGCCTTGGGCGGGCTGATGCTGTTCGAGCGGGGCAGCCAGAACCCCGAGGGCTTCCTCATCTCGCTGCCACTGAGCGACGGCCAGCAGGCGCTGGCCCTGCTGGCCTTCATCGGCGGCCTGTCGGCCGCCACCGGCATGGTCATCGTGGATGCCATCGCCGTCTCCACGATGGTGTGCAACGACCTCATCATGCCCTGGCTGCTGCGTGCACGGCGCGTGCAGGCCCGCTCGGGCGGCGACCTCACCGGGGTGCTGCTGGGCATCCGGCGCGCCGCCATCGTGGGCATCCTGCTGCTGGGCTACCTGTACTTCCACCTGGCCGGCGAGGCCTACGCCCTGGTGAGCATCGGCCTGATCAGCTTTGCCGCGGTGGCCCAGTTCGCGCCGGCGATGCTGGGCGGCATGTACTGGAAAGGGGGCACCCGTGAGGGCGCGATGGCCGGCCTGCTGGCGGGTTTTGCGCTGTGGGTCTACACCCTGCTGCTGCCTTCGTTCGTCAAGTCGGGCTGGCTGGACGCCTCGCTGCTGGATCGCGGCCCCTTCGGGTGGGAACTGCTCAAGCCCGAGGCCCTGCTCGGGGTGAGCGGCCTGGACTACCTTACGCACTCGCTGTTCTGGAGCCTGCTGGCCAACGTCGGTGCCTACGTGGGCGTCTCATTGTGGCGCGGGCCCTCCGCCCACGAGGCCAGCCAAGCGATGCTGTTCGTCGATGTGTTCGATCGCACCCAGGCCACGCGCCCGGTGTTCTGGCGTGGCCGTGCCCAGGTGGCCGACCTGCTGCCGCTGGTGGCCCGCTTCCTCGGGCCGGTGCATGCACGCCGGCTCTTCGAGGACTATGCCCGCCGGGTCGGCGCCCCCAGCATCGAACGCATCCCACCCGATGCCCGGCTGGTGCAGTATGTGGAAACCCAGCTCGCCGGGGCCATCGGCAGCGCCTCGGCGCGCGTGATGGTGGCCTCGGTGGTCGAGGAGGAGGCGCTGGACCTCGACGACGTGATGCGCATGCTGGAGGAGACTTCGCAACTGCGGGCCCATTCGCGCGAGCTGGAGGAGAAGTCGCACGCGCTCGAGCAGCTCACGGCCGAGCTGCGCCAGGCCAACGAGCAGCTCAAGAGCCTGGACCGCCTCAAGGACGACTTCATGTCCTCGGTCACCCACGAGTTGCGCACGCCGCTCACCTCGATCCGTGCGCTGTCCGAGCTGATGCTCGACGACGCCGACATGGACCGCGCGCAGCGCCAGCAATTCCTGGGCCTCATCGTCAGCGAAACCGAGCGCCTGAGCCGCCTGGTCAACCAAGTGCTGGACATGGCCAAGATCGAGTCGGGCCACGCCGAGTGGCACCCCACCGACGTGGACCTGGCCGCGCTGCTGGAGCAGGCGGTGAAGACCACCCGGGAGCTCTTCCACGAGCGCGGGGCCGAGGTCCATCTGCACCTGCCGCACGGCTTGCGCACGCTGCGCACCGACCGCGACCGGCTGACCCAGGTGATGCTCAACCTGCTGACCAACGCCGCCAAGTTCGTGCCACAGGGGCGTGGCCGTGTGGACGTGCGGGTCACGCCCGACGAACGCGGCGTGCGTATCGAGGTGCACGACAACGGCCCCGGCGTGCCCGAGGCCCTGCGGGCCACGGTGTTCGAGAAGTTCCGTCAGGGCGGTGACGAGGACATCCGTCGCCAGGGCACCGGCCTGGGCTTGCCGATCAGCCGGCAGATCGTGGAGCATTTCGGCGGACGCATGTGGCTCGACGATGCCGCAACGGGAGCCTGCTTCTGCCTGTGGCTGCCCTGGACACCGGCCGACGAACTCTCGAGTCAAGCACCCCTGAACGGAGACGAGCATGCCTGCCAAGATCCTCATCGCGGACGATGAGCCCAACATCCTGCTGTCGCTGGAGTACCTGATGAAGCGCGAGGGCTACGAGGTGGTCCTGGCGCGCGACGGGCAGGAGGCCCTGGACGCCATCCGCGCCGACCCGCCTGCGCTGGTGCTGCTGGATGTGATGATGCCTCGCCGCACCGGCTTCGAGGTCTGTCAGGAAGTCCGCGCCGACGAGAGTCTGCGCGGCGTGCGCATCCTGATGCTCACCGCCAAGGGGCGCGACACCGACATCGCCAAAGGCCTGGCGCTAGGGGCCGACGCCTATATGACCAAGCCCTTTTCCACCAAGGAGCTGGTGGGCAAGGTGCGAGAGATGCTGGAGGCGCAGGGCTCGTGAGAATCGACCGCCGCTTCGTCGTGGCCCTGCTGGCTTTCGCGCTGGCGCTGCTGCTGTGGGCAGCGCTGAGCCTGGTGCTCGTGCTGTCCACCGTCGACGATGCTCAGCGCGGCCTGCTGCGATCGGTGCTGAGCGAGCGTGCGCCCCTGGTCTTCATGGCGTTCGTCTTCACGCTGGGGGTGGTCGTGTTCGTGTTGCGTCCGGTCTACCGGCGCTGGATCACCGCCGCGGCCCGGCTGGCCGAGGACACCCAGACCGTGCTGGGCACCGGCATCGTGCGCGAGATCGCGCCGCGCGGCAGCGCCGAGCTGCGCGCCCTCACCGGGGTGATCAATGAACTCGTGCGCCAGCGTGCGCGGCTGCGCGAGGACATGGCCCAGCAGGTGCGCCTGGCCAGCGAGCGCGTCGAACAGGAACGCTCGCGCCTGGCCGCGCTGATGGCCGAGCTCAGGCAGGCGGTGGTGGTGTGCAACCTCGACGGGCGCATGCTGCTCTATAACGCCCGGGCGCGCAGCCAGTTCCGCGCCCTGTCGAGCGTGCCGGCCCTGGCCGACGGAGCCGAGCTGATCGGTCTGGGTCGCTCCATCTACACCGTGATCGACCGCCGCCTGGTGGCGCATGCGCTGGACACCGTGCGCCGTCAGATCGAGCGCGGACACCCCGAGCCGTCGGCCCAGTTCGTCACCAGCACGGCCACGGGCCAGTTGCTGCGCGTGCAGATGACGCCGGTGCGCGACCATTCGGAGTCGGGTCTGGGCGGCTTTCTGCTGATGCTGGAGAACATCACCGAGGCCTTCGAGGCCGAAAGCGAGCGCGACCGGGTGCTGCACGACCTCATCCAGGGCACTCGCGCCTCGCTGGCGGCCCTGCAGGCGGCCGTCGAGGTGCTGGACGACCCCGGGCTGGAACCCTCGATGCGCGAGCGCTTCCAGCGCGTGATCCGCGAGGAGACCGCCACGATGAGCCGCCGGCTGACCGAGCTGGCGCGGCGCAGCACCGAAGCCCGCCAGACCCGCTGGCCTCTGGAGGACATGCTCGGCGCCGACTTCGTGGCCGCCGCCGCCCAGCGCCTTCAGGCCGCCCATGGGGCGCGCGTCACCGTCGGGGAGGTCGATTCCACCGTGTGGCTGCGTGTGGACAGCTTCTCGCTGCTGCAGGCCCTGGCCTACCTGGCCGGCCGGCTGGTGGAGGAGTACCAGGTGCGCTACCTGCAGTTGCGCCTGGCCCCGGCGGGTTCCCATGCCCACCTCGACCTGGTCTGGCCCGGCCAGGCCATGAGCACCGAGACCGTGATGAGCTGGGAGCTCGACC
>NZ_JBKBVU010000216.1:0-5131 GCF_046289365.1 Caldimonas sp.
GATGTTGACCTGGTGGGGGACCCAGGCCTCGAACCCCTGCGCTGGCAAGCGTGTCAGCGCGAGCCGCAGTGTGGCGGTCTGCGGCTCGCGCTGACCGGCGCGCTCGGCGAAGAAGGAGTGCAGCGCGGGCCAGACCTCGTGCCGGCCGAACGCCAGCTCGGCCGTGTCGATGCAGCGGCACCAGCCGCTGGAACGCACGGCCGTGGGCACGAGTCCGTGCGCCGCCAGGGCCTGGCCGATGCGCCGTGCCTGCGTCCGGCCGGCCTCGGAGAGCTGGCGTTGGGTATGGCATTGCCCCAGGCGGAACCCGGGGGGGTCGCCCACGCCGGGCTCGGTGCGGGCATGGCGCAGCATCAGCACGGTGCCGCCCTCGCGCAGGGCGGCCAGGAGTGCGGCCTCCTGGCCCTGGGCGCGGCCTAGCGAGGGCCCCAGCCCCAGCGCGACCAGGCCGTGCAGGGCGAGACGGCGCTGCATGCCTGGGCGAGACTCAGGTCGAGACCGGCGTGAAGTCGTAGCCGTCACCGCGGGCCCGGATGGTGCCGAAGGCCGGGAAGGGGAAGTGGTAGCCCCCCACCGTCACGCCGTCTTGGGCCGCCATCGAGAGGATCTTGCGACGCACGGCACGCGCGGCCTGGGGGTCCATGTCGAAACTCACCGCCCAGTCGGGTTGGCGCACGAACAGGGCGGGGATGTTGGACAGGTCGGCCACGTTGAGGAAGCGCCGGCCGCGCGATTCGACCTCGAACATCGACATGCCCGGGGTGTGGCCATGGGCCGAGACGGCGCGCAGGCCCGGCATCAGCGTGGCGTCCGGCGCGAACCGGCGCACCTGGCCGGCGATGGGGCCGAAGACGCGACGCACGTTCTGGAAGGCGCCGCGCATCGCTTCGGGGGCGGCGTTCATGCGGGCGTCGTCCATCCAGTAGGCCCATTCGACTTCGGGCACCCAGACCTCGGCCCGGGTGAAGGGCGTCTGGCCGTCGCGGTAACGCAGGCCATTGATATGGTCGCCATGGAAGTGGGTGATCACCACGGTGTCGATGCTGTCGGGCGCGATGCCGGCAGCCTGCAGGTTGGCCAGCAGCCGGCCGGTGGTGGGGGCCCCGAAGCTGCCGTTGCCGGTGTCCATCAGGATGCGGCGTTCGCCCATGACCGCGACGAAGGCCGTGAAGCTGATGTCCACATGTGTGGTGGGCAGGCCCGCCTCGCTGAGCGCGGCCTGGACCTGGGCCAGCGGCACGTCGCGCACGAAGCCCTCGGCCAGCGGGCGGCGGGCCACGCCATCGTTGACGGCAATGATGTCGACGTCACCGATGCGCAGCCGGGCGAAGCCGGGACTGGGCAGGCTGGGCGTGCCCAGGTCGGGCGCGTTCTGCGCCCAGGCGGGCGCAAAGCCCAGGGCCCCGAACGCGCCGAGGGTGAAGGCGGCGGATCCGGCGAGGAACTGGCGGCGGTGCAGCATGGGAACGCTCCTGTTCAGATGGCGACTGATGGGTAGCACGGACAGCGCGATCGTCGCCCCATCCGGGGCCGGCCGCCAGCAGCGCCGACAAATCCCCGGGAGGTTGCGGGCTTTGCGCGCTGTGCGCGCGAAGCCTTTCAGGCCGCCAGCAGGCGCTCCTCGGCGCGGGCCAGGGCCTCGGGCAGGCCCGAGAGCACCAGGGTGTCGTCGCCGTGGAGCAGCAGCTCCAGGTCGGGCCGCACCACCGCACCCTGGGCGCGGCGCACCGAGACCACCTGCACGCCCAGGGCTTCCAGCGCCAGGCGGTGCAGCGGCTGGCCGCTCCAGGGCGAGCCTGCGGGCAGGGTGACGGACTGCAGGCGCTGCGTGTGGAGGTCGTCGACGCCGCTGTCGTCGGCGCCGTGGAAGTAGCCGCGCAGCAGGCTGTAGCGGGCCTCGCGCTGCTCCTGTACGCGGCGCAGCACCCGGCGCATCGGTACGCCCACCAGGGCCATCGCATGCGAGGCCAGCATCAACGAGCCCTCGATCGCTTCGGGCACCACCTCGGCCGCGCCGGCCGCGCGCAGGCGTTCGAGGTCGGCGTCGTCGATGGTGCGCACGATCACCGGCACCTTCGGGGCGTGCTCGCGCACGAGCTGCAGGATCTTCAGCGCCGAGGGCGTGTCGTGGTAGCTCACCACCACCGCGCTGGCGCGCGACAGGCCGGCGGCCACCAGGCTCTGCAGCCGAGCCGCGTCGCCGAAGACCACGCTCTGGCCGGCCGCGGCGGCCTGGCGCACGCGGTCGGGATCGAGGTCCAGGGCCATATAGGGAATGCCCTCGGCCTCCAGCAGCCGGGCCAGGTTCTGGCCGCTGCGGCCATAGCCGCAGATGATCACGTGGGCTTCGGTGCGGATGGACTTTTTCGCAATGCTGGTGATCTGCACCGACTGCAGCATCCAGTCGTTGCCCGACAGGCGCATCACGATGCGGTCCGCATGCTGGATGATGAAGGGCGTGGCCAGCATCGACAGCACCATGGCGGCCAGCACCGCGCTGCGCAGGTCGGTGGGCACCAGGCCGCGATCGGTGGCGAGGTTGAGCAGCACCAGGCCGAACTCGCCGGCCTGGGCGAGGTAGAGCCCGGTGCGCAGCGCCACGCCGGTGGGCGAGCCGAAGAGCTTGGCCAGCGCGGCGATGAAGGCGAACTTGAACAGCAGCGGCAGCGTGAGCAGCAGCAGCACCAGCGGCCATTGCTGCCACACCACGCGCCAGTCCAGCAGCATGCCGATGGTGATGAAGAACAGGCCCAGCAGCACGTCGTGGAAGGGCCGGATGTCGGCCTCGACCTGGTGCTTGTACTCGGTCTCGGCGATCAGCATGCCCGCGACAAAGGCGCCCAGGGCCAGCGACAGCCCGGCGTGTTCGGTCAGCCAAGCCAGCCCGAGGGTGACCAGCAGCACGTTGAGGATGAAGAGCTCCTCGCTCTTGCGCCGCGCCACCAGGGTGAGCCACCAGCGCATCACGCGCTGACCCCCAACCAGCAGCACACCCAGCAGCGCCATGGCCTTCAGCAGGGCCAGGCCCAGGTCGCGGGCCATCGCCTCGGCGGCCGCGCCCAGCGAGGGGATGAGCACCAGGAAGGGCACCACGGCCAGGTCCTGGAACAGCAGCACGCCGATCACGCGCCGGCCGTGCTCGCTGTCGAGCTCCAGCCGCTCGGCCATCAGCTTGACCACGATGGCGGTGGACGACATCGCCAGCGCGCCGCCCAGGGCCAGTGCAGCGGGCCAGGCGAGATCCCAGGAGCGGCCCACCAGGCCCAGCCCGAAGGCCAGCAGGGCATTGCCGCCCACGGCCAGCACCACCGTGCCCACCACCTGGCTCAGGCCCAGCCCGAAGACGAGGCGGCGCATGCTCTTGAGCTTGGGCAGGTTGAACTCCAGCCCGATCACGAACATCAGGAAGACCACGCCGAACTCGGCGAGATAGCGGATGCCGGCCGAATCCTTGGCCAGGGCCGTCGCGTTGGGCCCGATCAGCACGCCCACGACCAGGTAGCCGAGCATCGGGGGCAGCTTCAGGCTGCGGCAGGTCACCACCCCCAGCACGGCAGCCAGCAGGTACAGCAGGACGAGATCGAGGGTGGAGGCCATGTCGTGCGCAGGAAAGGCCGGCGCGAGCCGGGCCCGGCGCCTAGAATCTGCGGATCGTAAACGAGCCGCGCCGCTTGGCGGCCTGCACCCATGTCCAGCCCGTCTGCTCCCGGATACCACGCCGACCGTGCCATCTCGCTGGCCCGCCAGACCCTCGAGATCGAGGCCCAGGCGCTGCTGGCCCTGCGCGACCGCCAGGGCGAACCCTTCGCCCGGGCCGTGCAGACCATCCTCGGCTGCAGCGGCCGCGTCGTCGTGATGGGCATGGGCAAGAGCGGCCATGTGGGCCGCAAGATCGCCGCCACGCTGGCCTCCACCGGCACCCCGGCGATGTTCGTCCACCCCGCCGAGGCCAGCCACGGCGACCTGGGCATGGTCACCCCCTCGGACGTGGTGATCGCGATCTCCAACTCCGGCGAGAGCGACGAGCTCACCGCCATCTTGCCCTTGCTCAAGCGCCTGGGCGTGCGTCTGATCGGCATGACCGGACGCGCTGCGTCCACGCTTGCGCGCCACAGCGACGTGATGCTCGACACCTCGGTGGCGCAGGAGGCCTGCCCGCTCAATCTCGCGCCCACGGCCAGCACCACCGCGCAGATCGCCCTGGGCGACGCGCTGGCGGTGGCGCTGCTGGACGCCCGGGGCTTTCGCGAGGAGGACTTCGCACGCTCACACCCGGGCGGTGCCCTGGGCCGCAAGCTGCTCACCCATGTGCGCGACGTGATGCGCCAAGGCGAAGCCGTGCCGCGCGTGCGGCCCGAGACGGGCTTCTCGGCGATGATGCGCGAGATGTCTGCCAAGGGCCTGGGCGCCACGGCCATCGTCGATGCCGATGACCGGGTGCTGGGCATCTTCACCGACGGCGACCTGCGCCGCCAGATCGAGCAGGGCCGCGACCTGCGCGGCCTGACGGCCGGCGAGCTGATGACCCGCCAGCCCCGCACGGTGCGAGCCGACGCCCTGGCGGTCGAGGCGGCCGACCTGATGGAGGAGGCCCGCATCACCTCGGTGCTGGTGGTCGACGAGGCCGGCCGCTTGGTGGGGGCGCTCAACAGCAACGACCTGATGCGTGCCAAGGTGATCTGATGAGCCGCGAGCTGCAACCGGCGCTGTCGGCGCCGCCCGAGCTGCTGCTGCGCGCCCAGGGCCTGCGGGCGGCGATCTTCGACGTGGACGGCGTGCTCACCGACGGGCGGCTGTACATCGGCGAGGACGGCGAAGCCTTCAAGGCCTTCCACGTGCTGGATGGCCATGGCATCAAGCTGCTGGCACGCGCCGGCATCGAGCCGGTGGTCATCACCGGCCGGGATTCGCCAGCCGTGCGCCGCCGCCTGGGCGACCTGGGCGTTGTCGAAGCCCGCTTTGGGGTGGCCGACAAGCTCGCGGTGGCCCAGGCGCTGCTGGACGAGCGCGGCTGGGCCTGGGCCGAGGTGGCCGTGATCGGCGACGACTGGCCCGACCTGCCGCTGATGGTGCGCGCCGGCTGGGCCTGCGCACCGGCCAATGCCCACGCCGAGGCCAAGGCCGTGGCCCA